>CANGHX010000231.1 GCA_947453715.1 Flavobacteriales bacterium
AATTTGCAAACAATTTGTGTCGATTATCGGAGGTGGACATTGTTATTTTGCGAATTCAAATACGGCTTGTGATTTTGGTGAAAGTACTTCTGGAGGTAATATTTCAATTGATCGATTGACGCAGCAAGATATCATGTTTGATGTATTGGTTCCATGGTTAGCTTTTTATTTGAAAAATGATTGTTCACAATGGACGCCTTTTTTGACAGAACTTTCAGCAGATGTAAGATTGATCGGAACGAATGGTTGTAGTTATCAAACACCGATAGTTCCAGTAATTGTTGAAAATAATAATACATTATCGATTTCTAGCAATTTAAATATTCAATGGTTTCTTAATGGACAATCTTTGGCGAACGAAGTGAATGATACTTTAAATAGTTTACTCTATGGTAATGGAGACTATTCGGTTAGTGTGACGGATAGTATTGGATGTTCAAAATTTTCAGATACATTAACGATAGCAGGATTAGGATTTAGAACATTGGATTTAAGTGTAATAAAAATCGCTCCAAATCCTTGTTCAGATTTCATACAAATAGATTTAAAGGGAGAAAATGCCGCGATTGAAATAATTGATGCATTCGGAAGAGTTGTTCAAATGCATGAAAAATCTACTGGATTGTTAGATGTATCTAATTTAAAATCTGGATATTATACCTTGAAAAGTGGGAATCGAATTTCAACTAAAATAATCAAATTGTAAAGCCAAAATGATAAGTGCATTTAGAAATAGATGCACTTTTTTAATGCCCAAAATAACACTCCCCAGCGTTAATTTGAACGGATAATTTATTTTCTTTTGGAACAATCGGGCAAGAATATCTTTCCGAATATGCACAATAAGGATGATAAGCTAAATTAAAGTCAATTTTCCATTGGAATCCTTTTTGAATATCAATATCTAAATATCGTCCTCCACCATAAGTTGTTACTTCTGAAGTTAAATCTTTAAATGGTAAAAAGAGATAATTTTCAAATCCTTTTCGTTTGATAAGATCTAAGTTTTGGTAAACTGTTAAAGAACAAATAGTGTCGTTGATTTTAAAAGTTAACGTTCCGTATTTACGGTAATAAACAACTCGTTCTTTCGTCATTGGCATTACGAACTTCTTGCCTTTGTCTTTTTTGAAAGTAGCGTTTATGATTAATGAAGTGTCGATTTCAAAATAACAAATTCCTTGAAAATGAAGCGCTTCTTCTTTATTTAAAACTTCATTCACAAATTCAGATTGATGCTTATTTCTTTCTGATTTTAAACTGTCTGAATTGTAACTTTGATTAAACCCAAAGAATGAAATAAATAGGAATAAACCACTGAAAATTAATTTCATCGTGTTCCAAAAATTGAACTACCAACTCTGACCATTGTACTTCCTTCTTCAATCGCTAGTTGATAATCTCCACTCATTCCCATTGAGATTTCTTTAAAATCATCATTGAATGTGAAGTAATAACTTTTAATCAATTGGAAATAATCTTCTAATTGTTGAAATTCTTTTCTAACCACATCTTCATTTTCAGTAAACGAAGCCATTCCCATAACACCAACTAAGTGAACGTTATGTAAATCTATGAATTCAGGGTTTTCGATTAATTCTTTTGCTTCTTCGAAATCTAATCCAAATTTTGTCTCTTCTTGAGCGACGTGAAATTGAAGTAAGCAATCAATAATACGATTGTTTTTTTTCGCTTCTTTATCGATTTCTTTCAGCAATTTAAAACTATCAACTGAATGAATTAAATGAACGTAAGGAGCAATGTATTTAACTTTATTCGTTTGTAAATGACCGATTAAATGCCATTTAATATCTTTCGGTAGAACTTCCCATTTCTCAGTCATTTCTTGAACTTTGTTCTCTCCAAAATGACGTTGACCAGCATCATATACTTCTTGTAAAGCGGCTACAGGCTTTGTTTTTGAAACTGCTACCAAAGTAACATGTTCAGGTATTGTTTTACGAATCGCGTCTAAATTTTCTTTGATCATTCGTTGATGTTGTAAATAGTTAATCCACTTCTCATTTTTGGTTCAACCCAAGTTGACTTTGGAGGCATAATCATCTGATTATCTGCAACTCTCTTCACTTGTTCCATTGAAACTGGAAATAAGATAAAAGCAATCTTGAATTTACCTTTTGTAACTTTTTCTTCGATAGATGAAATTGATTCAGCACCACTTACAAATTCAATGTTTTCATCTGTTTTTAAGTCGTGAATTCCTAAAATCGGAGTCAAAACAAATTGCGTTAAAATTTCAGGATCTAAACATTTTACAGGATGATTTTCATCAACGATTGATTTTTTACAATCTAAAATGTACCAATCGCCTTCCAAGCACATCGTCATTTGATGTTCATGAGCAGGTTTTTGTGAAGAAGAGATGTTAGAAATTTCAAATGAATTTTTCAACTTTTCTAAAAATGCTTCTTTTGATAAGCCATTTAAGGTTTTGACAATTCGATTGAATTCTAGAATTTTAAGTCGTTGTTCATCAATAAAATAAGACAAGAAAAAATCTTTATTGGGTGTCAACGGATTTGTAGATCTAATTTTAGCCAAAGCAGCTGATGATGCCGAACGATGATGTCCATCTGCAATATAAGTAGCTTCAATTTTATCGAAAGCTAAAATGATAGCGTCTTTTTCATCTTGAGTTAGTACCCAAAGTTCATGTTTGATTCGATCAGTTGTTGTGAATTCATATTCAGGGCGAACGAATGTCGCTTTTTGAATAATCGCATCTACTTTCTCATCATGCGGGTAGGAGAGAAGTACAGGTTCAGCATTGTAACCCACAATATCCAAATAATTTGTAAACATAGCTTCACGAGATGTCAATGTGGCTTCATGTTTTTTGATCAAATCATTGTCGTATTCTTCAACGCTCGCACCTGCAACAATTCCAGTAAAGGCATGACCATTTTTAGTCTGACGATAGATGTAAATCGTTTCTTCTTGATCTTCAAATAAAATACCTTCCTTAATAAAAGCTGCATATTGATCTTTCACCAATTGAAATCGCTCAGGTGAATTCGGTTTCGTTTTAATTGAACTTCCAAATTCAGGATTGATAATATGTAAAAATGTAAAAGGATTGTCTTCCAACTTTGCCTTCAATACATTTTTTTTATAAGAATAGTAAGGACGTGTTGCAACCAAATGCACCAAATCACGAACAGGTCTTAAAGCTTTAAAAGGTTTTATTTTAGTCATTTAGTTTTTGCAAGAATTATGACTTTTTCCCTCCTTGAGGAGGGATTAAGGGAGGTGATGAACCTAAATCTTAAAATTCACAGAAAGTCATCCCCCTTAATCCCCCTTCAAAGGGGGAAGAATTAATTTAATTTCCCAAATTGTCCGATAATCAAATCAGCTAATTCAGATCCAATTCTATCTTGAGCTTCTAAAGTTGCAGCTCCGATGTGTGGAGTAGTTGCAATTTTAGCATTGTTTAATAAATCTTTTCTTGGATTTGGTTCGTTATCGAAAACATCTAAAGCTGCAGCAGCAACTTTTCCGCTTTCAATAGCAGCTAATAAATCCGTTTCGTTGATCACTCCACCACGAGCAGCGTTCACTAAACGAACACCTTTTTTCATGATTTCGAATTCTTTAGTAGTGATAACTGCAGAACCATCCGCTTGTTTTGGAACGTGGATTGAGATGTAATCAGCCACTTTAATTCCTTCTTCTAAAGATGCGATTGGAGTAATTTCAACTTTTGCAGTTTGTTTTGTTCCAATTTGAACTTCGATTGTAATTGGTTCTTTGATAAAGCTATCAACAGCAACAACATCCATTCCTGCTCCTAAAGCATAAGAAGCTAAACTTTGTCCGATTCTTCCGAATCCAATAATAGTTAAAGTTTTTCCTCTTAATTCAACACCTTTTGCATAATTTTTCTTCAAAACTGAGAAATCTCCCGTTTCCATGTTTTTGAAAGAATCATTTAAGAATCTTGAAATAGAAAATAAATTCCCCATAACCAATTCAGCAACAGATTGAGAAGAAGATGCAGGTGTATTGATAACCGTCAAACCTTTCTCACGAGCATAAGCAACATCGATATTATCCATACCAACACCACCACGTCCAATTAATTTTAAATTTGGACAAGCATCAATTACTTCTTTACGAACAGTTGTAGCACTTCTCACTAAAACCATTTCAATATTATTTTCATTTACAGCTTTCGCTAAATCTTCTTGATTTACTTTTTCTGTAATTACAGTATATCCTGCTTTTTCTAATAATTCCTGACCCAATGCAGAAATTCCATCGTTTGCTAATATTTTCACCTTTATTAATGTTTAATGCTTAATGCTTAATGTTTAATGAAATCTATTCAATTCAACATTCAACATTAAAAATTCAAAATTATCTTAACCGTTTGTTCTAGTAAATTCTTTCATTACATCCACCAATACTTGAACGCTTTCAATTGGTAACGCATTGTAGATAGACGCTCTGTATCCACCTGTTGATCTGTGACCTGGTAAACCAACAATTCCAGCTTCTTTCCACATTTTGTCAAATAATTCATTTTTAGAATCATCTTTTAATGTGAACGTAACATTCATGTTTGAACGATCTTCAGTTGCAACAGAACCATTGAATAATGGATTTGCATCAATTTCGCTATATAATAAAGCTGCTTTTGCGTTGTTTTTAGC
>CANGHX010000232.1 GCA_947453715.1 Flavobacteriales bacterium
CATCGTGTTCACAGTCAATAATGTTCTCAAATTTACTTTTTGATCAATCAATCTATGTAAATCTGCAATAGCGATACGTTCTTGTTGCATTGTATCTCTATCACGAATTGTTACTGTGTTGTCTTCCAATGTTTGGTGATCAACTGTTACAGAGAATGGAGTTCCAATTGCGTCTTGACGACGGTAACGTTTTCCGATTGAATCTTTCTCATCGTAAGTACATAAGAAGTCAAATTTCAATCCGTCGATGATTTCTCTTGCTTTTTCAGGTAAACCATCTTTCTTCGTCAATGGCATAACAGCAACTTTGTAAGGCGCTAAAGCAGGTGGTAAATTCAAGACAACTCTTTCTGAACCATCCTCTAATACTTCGTTTTTATGAGAAGCACTTAATACAGCTAAGAACATTCTATCTAAACCAACTGAAGTTTCTATTACATAAGGAACATAGTTTTGGTTTAATTCTGGATCAAAATATTGTAATTTTTTACCAGAGAATTGTTCGTGTTGTTTTAAATCGAAATCAGTTCTTGAGTGAATTCCTTCTAATTCTTTGAATCCCATTGGGAAATTGAATTCAATATCTGCAGCAGCATTTGCATAGTGCGCTAATTTGATGTGATCGTGGAAACGGTAATGTTGATCACCTAATCCTAACGCTTTATGCCATTGAATACGCGTATTTTTCCAGTATTCATACCATTTCATTTCTTCACCTGGGCGAACGAAAAATTGCATTTCCATTTGTTCGAATTCACGCATTCTGAAGATGAACTGACGAGCAATAATTTCATTACGGAACGCTTTACCAATTTGAGCAATACCAAACGGAATTTTCATTCTTCCTGATTTTTGAACGTTCAAGAAGTTTACGAAAATACCTTGAGCCGTTTCAGGACGTAAGTAAATCGTAGAAGCATCTCCAGCAACTGATCCCATTTCGGTAGAGAACATCAAATTGAATTGACGAACATCTGTCCAATTTTTAGATCCACTGATTGGACAAACAATTTCTAACTCTTCGATTAAGTTTTTTAATCCTTCCAAGTCATTGTTTTCCAAAGTTACACGCATCTTATCTTCGATGTATGTAATTTTCTCAGCGTTACGAAGTACATTCGGGTTTGTCGCTCTAAATTGATCAGCATCAAAAGCATCACCGAATCGTTTCAATCCTTTTTCAACTTCTTTCTCAATTTTTTGACGAATTTTTTCGATGTGCTCTTCTAATAAAACGTCTGCTCTATATCTTTTTTTAGAATCTTTATTATCAATCAATGGATCATTGAATGCATCAACGTGACCTGAAGCTTTCCAAGTTGTTGGATGCATGAAAATAGAAGCATCAATGCCGACAATGTTTTCGTGCATTTGCACCATTGCTTTCCACCAATATGTTTTGATGTTGTTTTTCAATTCAGAACCCAATTGACCATAGTCATAAGTAGCTGCTAAACCATCATATATTTCTGAAGATGGAAATACAAATCCATATTCCTTTGCGTGGGAGATTACCTCCTTTAATTTATCTTCTCTTTGTTCCATAATGCAAAGTTAATCGAAGAATTTATACAAAGATTATTTTAGTGTAAAATATCTTAGATGCAATTATAATAAAGTTATACTGACAAGGATTTCACGAATGATTGTGAATGAATAATAAAGTCATACCGAGTAGAATTTTTCGAATGATTTTCATTCGAAAAAATTCGTATCGAAGTAGGCTTTATTATTTTATTCATCCTTCTGTTCAAAATTAATCACATAGCCGATATTGATGCCCCACATAAATAATTTTGAAGAATAAACTTCTGTTACATTATTTGCATAGGAGTATTTGTTTTGTAAATAGATGTATAATGAGTTAGCATCCCCATTAAGATGTGAAGCTGTATTCAAATCTTGCATATAGTTTGTATTTGTATATTGAAAAGTTGTAAAACCTCTTAATATGCTTCCACTTACTAATAATCGATGTTTCACATTTGAAGACATCTTTTTCTTAAATACATTGTTTAATAAAATTTCAAATCCAATTTCTCCTCCATATACTCCTCCTAAATTTCGTAAATCAACATGTTTCCCAGAATAATTTTTACTATTTGGATCATTGAAATTATAAGATGAAATCGTTCTAAAATTTGCTAATCCAATTTGAGGGGTAATAAAACCTCTTATTGTATGAATATCATAACCAATTAACCACTTTGTTCCAATTAGGTATTTATTAAATTTACTGGCATAGGAAGAATGTACATTTGTAGCCTTATAATTTTGGTAAAGTTGAACAGATTCAGTAGTTGTCTGCGTTGCATATCGACCAAAACTTGTTTTTATTTCAGCTAACATTGGAAAACCAAAAATAGGTCTATAGGCAAAAGAAGCTCCGAATCCCAAATTAACGCGCATGTTTGGCATAATAGATCTAATTGGAACATCAATTGGCGTATATAAGCAAAATTGAGTTTTTTGACTGAACCCAAAATCCGAAGCAAAAAGAAGGATGAAAAGTAGTATTTTCTTCATAAAATCTAAATTATCAGTTAAAGTTAAAAATTGAAGTCAAAAAGTATTCCAAAATGGAAATATTATTTCAATAGAACCTTATCTTTGTAGAATGAATTTCAGCAACGTACAATTTGTTTTAACTGATATCGAAGGAACAACAACATCAGTTTCTTTTGTATACGAAGTCTTGTTTCCATATTTTCGAAATAACATTCATAAATTAAAGGACTTAACTTCGTTAGATGAGGTGAAAGATGCATTTCAACAAACAATTGAAATCTCAAAAGCAGAAGGAATTACTTTATCGAATGACGATGAAATAATTGCCCAACTTTTAAAGTGGAGTTTGGAAGATAAAAAAATCACTCCATTGAAAACCTTACAAGGAATTTTGTGGAACGAAGGATATCAATCAGGTGAAATTAAAGGGCATGTATACGATGATGTTGCAGATCAGTTATTGATTTGGAAACAAAATAACATTCAAATGGGTGTTTTTTCTTCTGGTTCAATTGCTGCTCAAAAATTGATTTTTGGTTACAGTGTTGCAGGCGATTTAACTCCTTACTTTTCTGCTTATTTTGATACAACAACTGGAGGAAAAAGAGAAATAGAAACGTATTCTAAAATTGCTACAAAATTAGATTTAGAACCGAGTCAAATTCTTTTCCTATCGGATATAGTTGAAGAACTAGAAGCAGCAAATGAAATAGGATATCAAACTGTTCAATTGGTTCGTCCAGGAACGGATTCAAAATGGGAAAAAACAGTCGCTGATTTTAGCGAAATAGTTATAATAAATTAAAGATTGATTTTTCTTTTTCTTCCCCCTTCGAAGGGGGATTGAGGGGGATGATATTTTAAAAGTTAATAATAAAGGCGGAGACTTTCCTCCCCCTAGCCCCTCCATAGGGGGAAAAGAATAATAAAGATGAGTAAATTCAGAACAATTTGGCCTACTGAAGATAGGTTTGTAGAAGTGATTGACCAACGTAAATTACCGCATGAATTTGTAGTGGTAAAGTTGGAAACATACAAAGACGCAGAAATTGCAATCAAAGATATGACTGTAAGAGGAGCGCCTCTCATTGGAGCTACTGCTGCTTACGGTATTTACTTAGCAGTTCGTGAAATGGTTGAAAAAGAATTGGATGGTTCATTTTTAGATCAAGCATTTTCTGATTTACGTGCTTCAAGACCAACGGCTGTTAATTTGTTCTGGGCGTTAGACAAAATGTTAGATGCATTAGATAATTGCGAAGGAGATTTCTTACAAACAAGTTGGGAAATGGCGCATGCAATCGTTGAGGAAGATGTTGAAACTTGTCGAATGATTGGAGTTCATGGATTACCTATTATTGAAGAGATTTCAAATCGTAAAAATGGTGAAATTGTAAACATTTTGACACATTGCAATGCAGGAATGTTAGGCTGTGTAGAATGGGGAACAATCACTTCGCCAATTTATCAAGCGCTTGAAAAAGGAATTAAAGTTCATGTTTGGGTTGACGAAACAAGACCAAGAAATCAAGGTTCAAATTTGACGTGTTACGAATTAACGAAACACGGTGTTCCACATACATTGATCGTTGATAATGCAGGTGGTCATTTGATGCAACATGGTTTTGTAGATATGGTGATTGTTGGAACAGATAGAACAACTCGTCAAGGTGATGTGGCAAATAAAATAGGAACTTATTTAAAAGCATTAGCAGCGAAAGATAACAACGTTCCATTTTACGTTGCTTTACCTTCAACAACTTTGGATTGGACGATCAATAATGGGTTGAAAGAAATTCCAATCGAAGAAAGAAACCAAGATGAGGTCCGTTACATGATTGGAAAAGGGGAAAGTGGAAAAATTGAATCTGTTTTAATTTGCCCAGAAACGACTCAAGCTAGTAATTATGGTTTTGATGTTACTCCAGCAAAATTGGTGACAAAAATCATTACAGAAAGAGGTGTGTGTGATGCTTCTGAAGAAGGATTGTTGTCTTTATTTCCTGAGCAAAGGGTTATAGTTTAATAACTATTTTTATGAAAAGTAAAGAAGATTTTCAAGAAACTCGAAAAAAAATACTTGAAGGATTAGATTTGTCTTATAAAAAATTGATTGAATCAAAAAAGAAGAATAATTCTTACATTGTAGTTTTGAAAGATAACAAA
>CANGHX010000233.1 GCA_947453715.1 Flavobacteriales bacterium
CCATTTATTTTGGAACGTATACGACTTCAGATTTCGATACCTATTATGAATTCAATTCAGAAGGTATTTGGGCGATTTCCACTATTTACAGTTCGATTTTAAGAGAAACCATTCGTGAATCTTCAAAATATTCAGTTCGAAACGGTTATTTATTTGGTGTTGTCGAAAATGACTCAATTCCTTGTTTTTTAGAAGAGGAACGTTATCATTTTGGGGTAAAACATAAAGAACAAATCATTGGTTCGAATTCAAAACACATTTTAAAGAAGATCAACGCAACAACTTACATCATTAATTTTTTTGAAAATGATAGTTATACTCCGAGTCAATTTGTCTTCAAAGGAAAAACTCTAGAAGTAAAACATTTTGATTATGAATTAAACACAACACTTTTCTCAGCGATTAAAATTCAAAATGCAATCAAAGAACCGACGATGAATTACATCGTTTTAACGCCTTCTTCAAAAGAATGGTCAAAAATTGAAAAAGCAGGTATTTTTGGGAAGGGGAATTTGTTTTTGAGGAAGTGAGGATATTAGGTATAATTCCTCTTGTCACCTAAAGCTCGATTTTCAATACTAACGGAGAAAATAAATGATAGAAAAAACACAAATTTTAAGCTATTTATTTTGAAAATATTATAAAAACAGAATGCAAATAAATCTTCAATGTCCAGTTTGTAAATTTGGTTTAGCCAAAAAATTAAATCACGGAAGCAATAGAATAGTAGGCAAGAACTATTCTATTTATCCAAATCCAGACGATAATGTAATCTTTGTAAGCTGTATAAAACATAATTCCGTTGTTTACTTCGAAAATTTGAAGTTTGATTTATTGTTCGAATCTGGATTAAAAGCAATTAAAGATTATTATTATAGAGAGGCAATCGCCTCAGTAACCGCTTCTCTTGAAAGATTCTATGAGTATATAATTAGGTATCTTCTTTATGAATCTGTTGAATTAACTATCTATCAGGATGCATGGAAAGAAGTATCTAAATTATCTGAAAGACAACTCGGTGCATTTTCTTTTTTATTTCTTAGAGAATTTGGTATTCCGCCCAAAATTTTGAGCTCAGATGATGCAAGTTTTCGAAATAATGTAATTCATAAAGGATACTTTCCAAATGAAAAAGAAACATTGAGTTTTACTTCTAAAGTGGCCTCAATAATAACTGATAATTTCAAAAGCATTAATGGAAATAAAGAAAAAATTGAAAAATTCAATAATTTACTTAGAAATGAATTTTTTACAAGTGCAAAAGCAAAAATAACTGAAATAGAACTACGACCTGAATATGATTCAAAAAGCAAGATTAGAGTTGCAAAACACCCTTTTCCAAGAAAGATACCAACTTTTTTTGGTAATCTTGAATCTGATTTACCAAAGATTGAAGAACTTTCAAAATATATAATAGAACAGACTAAACATGAAGTTGATTGAACTGAGCCTAACAATTAAGCGAACATTAGTGGGCAATTTGACAAACTTGACAAACTTGACAAAAATTGAATTATCTATTGAGTATTTATTTGAACCGAATTAATACCTTTTTGAAAATAAATAAATCAACCATAATATATGGAAGACGATAAACAAAACCTTGACGTTTGATAAAAGAATTGAATATGACAAAAGTTACGCACAAAGAAAATCATTTTGTTCCTAAAACATTTTTAAAATCTTGGGCAACTAAAAACGATAAAGCTTTTCTAATATATACTTTAAATCTTAAAGACAATTTCGCAAGAAAACAAACAACTTCAAACGTTGCAAAAAAAAAGAATCTATATACGCTACCAATAGAATTTAAAACAAACGAACCTAAAATTGTTGAACACAGAATCTTCAAAATATGGGAAGATAGATGGCCTAGTGTACTTGAAGGATTAAAAAAAAATAAACAATCTAAAGATCAAACAAGAGACTTAAAAGGATTTGTAATCACTCAAAGTTTCAGAACTCCAAAATTCGAAAAAGAAAACATGGCAAAAATAAAGTTATTGGCTGACAAAGAAACAGCAGAACTTTCTTTTAAATATCATTATGCTCTTCTTGGTATAAAAGGGCTTACAGATTACATTAAAGATTGTATTTGCGAAGTACTTTTTATCAGCGATATAGAAAATTTTATTTGTACGGACAACCCTTCCACACATTGGTTAATTACTAACAATGACTTTACCTATATTAATGGTATTACAGGTAGATTCGATTTGTTTAGAAATCCGAATTACAAAATAATTTGTCCTGTCACTCCAAAGCATTTAGTAATTTTATCACCTAATTTGGGTATTGAAACTAGTGAACATTTAAAAGAATTTTGTATTTTCAATAAAATTGAAAAAGTCAATATCCAATTATTTAACAAATTAATTGAATATGGAGCAGATAAATTACTATTTGCAAAGAATATTTATGACTTCAAATAATTCAACTATATCTAACTGCAATAATTTTGCTCAAAGAGGGTGTATCTTCAAGAAACAAGATTTATTAAACTAATTTAAATCAATCGAGTGGTATATACCTAATCCAAATTATCTAACTAACGTTGACAATTTGAATGAAATGGAAATAGTTAAAGTTAGAAAATAAATGCTAGTCTATTTTCTAACTTCTAAAGCAAAGCGTTTCTAATTTCTCCTAAACCCCATCACCATCAAAAATATTTCCAAGTCCTCCTAAGATACTTCCTTCATCTTTACGAGTTGTTGTTCCGTAAGATAAGACCCTTGAAGCCAAACGTGAAATTGGTAAGGTTTGTAACCATACTTTTCCTGGACCTCTTAAGGTTGCGAAGAAAATTCCTTCTCCTCCAAAAAATGTATTTTTAATTCCACCTACAAATTGAATATCGTAATCGATTTCTTGTGTATAAGCTACGATACAACCTGTGTCCACTCTCAATGTTTCTCCAGGGTTTAACGTTCGTTCAATGATATGTCCACCTGCGTGACAAAAAGCCATCCCATCACCTTCTAATTTCTGCATGATGAAACCTTCTCCACCAAACAACCCTGTTCCTAGTTTTTTCTGAAATTCAATTCCAATAGATACACCTTTTGCGGCACATAAAAATGCATCTTTTTGACAGATTAATTTTCCTCCCATTTGAGCTAAATCAATCGGAACAATCTTACCAGGATAAGGTGATGCAAATGCAATTCTAGCTTTTCCAGAAGTTGTATGGGTATATGCGGTCATGAACATGCTTTCTCCTGTTAATAAACGTTTTCCAGCACTGAACAATTTACTCATAAAACCAGAATTTTGTTGCGCAGATCCGTCTCCAAAAATCGTTTCCATTTGAATTCCATCATCCATGTACATAAATGCACCTGGTTCAGCAATAACCGTCTCTTGTGGATCTAATTCGATTTCCACACATTGCATTTCGCTTCCAATTATTTTGTAGTCAATTTCGTGATTTGTTCTCATTTTTCAATCATTAAGTTTTTACGAATGTATTGAAAATTTAAAATCGATTTACATAAAATAGATAGAGTGTATTTCTATGAGGTTAAACGGATTTAAACGACCGGGATATGAATAAAATAAATTTTGAATTTTGAATTTTTTATATATTATTCTTTTTGGATAATCAATTTTTGGCTTTGTATCGATCCTTTTTCATTTTGGAATTTTATAAAATAGATTCCTTCATGCAAATTTGAAATATCTAGATTTTCATTCGAAGAATAAACGTACTGTTGTGAATAGAGTAATTCACCTATTTGATTATAAATCTCAATACATCCATTTGATTGATTTGAAATTGTAATAGTCCTTTTCGCAGGATTTGGAAATACAATTAACGGATCAATCATATCAAGCTCATTTATACTGTTTGTTAGATTTAATTGACAACTGTCAGAAACCGTATTTGTGTTTTCGATAATTGAAGTGGCTGTTAGTGTATGTCCAGAAAATCCCGTATAATTTGATGGATAAAATGTACTTCTAAAAACTGTATTTTGAGTGGCAGATGTTCCTTGAGCTATAAAGCCTGTCGCTTTAACTGGGTTGACATATTCCCATAATTTTGTTCCATTTGAATCTACTTCAATAAAATGTCCATTTGTACCGCTAGTTACTAAAACATTGCCATTACTTAATTGTTGAGCTCCCGAAATATTCATTGAATAAAAACTATTTGGATTCCCTTCATTGTATGACCACGCTGAAGCAGCAGGTAAAAAAGGCAAAGTTGTAGCTGAATAAGTTGTGCCATTTATAGGAGGATTAATGATTTCAACTGTTGAATAAGCACCTCCAGGTCTTGCCAATCCATTGTTAAATATCATAATGTTATTTTCATAAGGCAAACCTGTTTCAATCCATCGCGCATTATGTTGTCCAAACAATTTTTGATCTGAAGTTGAACCATGATTATACACTTGAGGATTTCCCCATCTGTACAAAAAATCACCTCCATTACCGGAATTTCCACCGGAATGACTTGCAGCTTGAATTGTTGTTGTGCTATGATCGATAATATAAATTTCATCCATATTGTGAGCGCTAATCAAAATTTGATCTAATTGAGAATTGTAATCAATTGAATTTAGATGAATCCAATCTTCCGTCGTTGCGCTTGCATTGTAATTGATATCCAACAATCCCGGATTTGAAATTGAAGCGACATAATTTTCTTTCGTCTGA
>CANGHX010000234.1 GCA_947453715.1 Flavobacteriales bacterium
ATTGCAGCTGATTGATTAGCAACAAACCCACCAAAAGAAGGCACAATTACGCAATTGTTGCGCAACAATAAATCACCAATTAATTCTTCAACTGAAATCATATCACAAAGTTATGAAAATATTCAACAACATCTCATATTTCATACGTGTTTAAAGCGAATAGAGTTACAGAAATCTCAAAACTTTTTCAATATCTTCAGGAACGTCAATATTCGGGGTTTCAATTGTTGTTTCAATCACTTGAATTGTATACCCATAATACAGCCATCTCAATTGTTCTAATGACTCAATTGTTTCAAGTTTAGTAGGTGTTAAATTGATGATTTCAAGCAATGTTTTTGTTCTAAATGCATACAATCCAATATGCCTCAAAAAAGGATAAATTTCTAACGGATTACCTTTTGCATTTGCGAAATTTGGAATAGCACTTCTAGAGAAATAAAGTGCTTTATTTTCATGATTTACAACAATTTTTATTCTATTCGTATTTTGAATATCGTCTAAAGAAACATCTTTAATTCCTAAAGTTGCAATGCTTACAGATTCATTATTGAAAGCTTCTACTAGAGTATCTAATTGACGATAATCAACAAGCGGCTCATCCCCTTGAATGTTTATAATCACTTCGTATTCAGGATGTTTTTCAGCAATCTCACCACAACGATCAGTACCTGTAGAATGATCTAAGGATGTCATCATTACTTCTCCACCAAATTTTTGAACTTCGTCTACAATTCGTTGGTCATCTGTAGCGACAATTATTTTATGAATATTGTTTGACTTTAACGCACCTTCATAAACACGTTGAATCATCGTTTTACCATTTAAATCGATTAACGGTTTTCCTGGAAAACGTGAAGATCCATATCTAGCGGGAATAATTCCTAATACTTTCATTTTATAAAATTTTCATCAAATAGATCTGTCAAAAATACATATTTTAAGTTTGCTCTAATGGAAATTGTTTTAATAATCGCTTGAATAAAAATGGGGTAATATTTGTTTCTTCTTTTTCAAGCATCACAACAACTTTATCATTTTTTGTAATGTAATAGGTATAATTGTAGATTCCTAGATTGATAAACCCAAATTTAGTGTGTACATTGGTTGCTACATCAAAACTAAAACCTAAACGTTGCAATGTCAGTTTTTTTGTAGTTAATTGACACCCTTTATCCGTCATTAGATTTGTCAATATTTTCCAGTTTTTGTTAATTAGTTTAATTGTTTCAGCACTAACTGTTTTAGTAGTTTTTCGCACCTCAGAATGGTATTTGTTTTTGCAATCTATACCGCAAAACACTTTGTCCGATCGACCATAAATGTTCGTTTCACAAATGATACAAGTTCGATTAGAGTTATTGGTTGTTTTTTTACACATAAATGGAGCCTTAAAATTTTAAATCTCTATTGAATTTAAGAAAAAAGTTGCTTGTTTGTATTGAATTAGTTAAAAAAATAGTTTGTTATCGGTTTCTAACCGTTAAAAACTTCTACGACCTTATATTCATTGACAAATATGTCAGTTTTTTTTTATTGTTGAAGAATTAATTGTGGAATACAAAAAAGGCTTGATGAATTTGAAAAGCGGTTTCTAACCGTTAAAAACCTTTAGCCCCTTCTAAATAGTAGGATTGAATTTAAATCATTTAATTTATCTAAATCCTAAATCTAAAAAGTTTAAAATTTTTGAAAATCTGAATTTAAAATCTGTTTACGTTAATCTTTAAAAAAAATTAGATAAATTGTCACTTTTAACATAAAAATTGCTACCTAATTTGTTTTTAAATAGAATAATTTTCCTTAAATTCAAGATAACTAACAATTTTTTAAATTAAAATATCAGTGAATAACTATCAAATCGCATTAACCTTATTAAAAGGAATTGGACCTAAAAAAGCTAAATTATTACTTTCAAAATTAGATTCAATTGAATCAATATTTAACGATTCATATTCTAAAATTTCTGGTTTGACGGGGATTGGAATAAATGTATTAAAACAAATGGATCGGAAGGATGCTCTAGCGAAATCAATAATATATCAGGCTTATTTTAATAAAAATGGAATACAAACCCATTTTTATTTGGAAAAAAATTATCCAAGAAGATTGAAGCAATGCGCAGATGCCCCATTACTATTATTTAGTAAAGGAAATATGGATTTCAACGCATCAAAACTCGTATCAGTTGTTGGAACAAGAAATGCTTCCGAATATGGTAAAAGTATTTGTGAAGAATTAATCAATGGATTTGTTGGGAAAGATATCGTTGTTATCAGTGGGATGGCCTATGGAATAGATATTTGCGTTCATCAATTATGTGTTAAGCACCATATTCCAACGATTGGAGTTCTTGGTCATGGTTTAGATAGAATTTATCCAAGTATTCATAAAGGAACTGCTAATAAAATGATGTTAAACGGAGGTTTGTTAACAGAGTTTTTGCCTGGAACCAATCCTGATAGAGAAAACTTTCCGATGAGAAATAGAATTGTTGCTGGAATGTCTGATGCAACAATTGTTGTGGAAAGTAAAGATTCTGGAGGTTCATTAATTACAGCTGAATTAGCAAATGATTACAGTCGAGATGTTTTTGCTTATCCTGGAAATGTTGGTCAAATTTATTCAAAAGGGTGTAACGCTTTAATAGCGAAGCAAAAAGCACATTTAATCACCAACAGTGCTGATTTTTTGAAATTAATGCATTGGGAAGAAGAATCTAAAACGACGGTACAAACTCAACTTTTCATTGATTTAACACCAGAAGAACTATCAATAATCAATCTATTTAAAACAGAAAGTGAATTAAATATTGATGTTATTTCAATGAAATCAAATTTACCAATCTCTAAAACAAATGTGTTAATGTTCAATTTAGAGTTAAGTGGAATTGTAAAATCCTTACCAGGCAAAATGTATAGAATGTGTTAAAAAAAATGCCTTCGACCGAATTTCGGAGGAAGGCATTCATATTTCAATTTTATTTAATTACTTGAAAAGACAAATAATGTAGTAGAATATTGCTGCAAAGAAAGCACTTACAGGAATAGTCAGTACCCATGCCCAAAGTAAGTTTATGGTAACACCCCATCTTACGGCACTTAAACGTCTTGTAGCTCCAACACCAATAATCGAACCTGTAATGGTATGTGTTGTTGAAACTGGAATACCCATTTGAGAAACTGTGAACAAAGTCAAAGCACCTGCAGTTTCTGCGCAAACACCTTCCAAAGGAGTTACTTTCGTGATTTTAGACCCCATTGTTTTCACAATTTTCCAACCACCAAATAAAGTACCAATACCAATCATCATATAACATCCAAAAGAAATCCAAAATGGCATTGTTTCAGAGTTAACTTTTGTTACTTTTTTATAGTGATCTTTGATGTTCCAATCACTTGAAACATAATTCTTAAAAATACCTGCTTTAGAATAATTTTTATCTAATTTTTTATCTTTAAAAATCACTTCATTTGATTCAGAATCATAAATATCATGACCTTTGGAATAGACATGTAATTTTTCTAATTCATCATCTACTTTTTTAAAGCTTGGGATAATAGAAGATTTTGAATAATTATTGTTTTTTACTTTTTCTTTGAAAATAACTTCTTGAGAATTTAAATCAATGATGTTATCTCCATCTTTGTAAAATTGGATATTTTCTAACTCACCAAATTTAGGTTTGTATTTTTGAATTTTACCTTCATTGTTTTCATATTCAATTTGCATTACTTCAGCAATTTGAAAGTTTGGCTCAATTTCACCTTTAATCTCACCATTACGATGCATATTTCCATAAACCATCAATGCTGCACAAATGATTCCCATTACTTTTTGAGAATCTGCGCCACCATGACCTAAAGAAAAAGCTGCTGAAGAAAGAAGTTGTAATCTTTTGTACATGTTTGATTCTTTTAAAGCTGTTTGCTTTTTTCCGTGAACCAACATATAATATAAATAAGCAAGTATAAATATAGCCAACATTGTAACTACAATCCATTTCATCGCTACAGTCATATCCATGTATTCAACCATATAATCCATAAGTAGGTAAATACCAATAGATCCAGCTATAATAACAAAGAATTTTAATACAAATTGTCTACTAATAGTGACAAGAGCAATTAAAAATGCAATTATACCACCTATTACAGGCGCTAAAAATATAAATAAGATTACTTTAATGATTTCTGCAGAGGCGATAACGTCTAGTCCACCATGAGCAACAGCTGCACCTGCGAATCCACCGATTAAAGTATGAGAAGAAGAAGAAGGAATTCCTAATCTCCATGTAAATAAATTCCATGCTGTTGCTGCTAATAAACCAGCTAAAATCACCCAAAGATCGATTGCGTTGCTATCCACTGTTTTTGCTACAGTGTTACCAACACTCATATCAAAAACCCAAAATGCAATAATATTAAACCCTGCTGCCCAAAGAACAGCTTGGAATGGTGTTAATACTTTTGTTGAAACAACCGTTGCAATTGAATTGGCTGCATCGTGAAAACCATTTACCAAGTCAAATAACAAGGCTATAATGATTACAATTATTAATAATGTAAACATAAAAAGTAACTAAAATTAAAAAGTATAATTAAGCATATTTTACTACAATCGATTCCATCACATTACCTGCATCTTCGCATTTATCTGTA
>CANGHX010000235.1 GCA_947453715.1 Flavobacteriales bacterium
ACTCCTGTGATGCAAACCAATTTATTTAATGGGAAGTTAACGTTAATGTTTTTAAGATTATTCAATCTCGCACCAGAAATTGTAATAACATCTTTACTTGTTCTTCTTTTCTTTGGAAGCGGAATGATTTCTTGATGTGTTAAATATTTAGCAGTTAAACTTCTTTCACTGTTGATTAATTGACTGAAATCACCTTGAAAAACGACTTCACCACCATAAACACCAGCCATTGGACCTATATCTATAATTTCATCTGCAGCTTTCATCATTTCTTCTTCATGTTCAACTACAATAACAGTATTGCCTAAATCTCGAAGATTTTTTAAAACATTAATTAATCGATGAGTATCTCTTGGGTGAAGGCCGATACTCGGTTCATCCAAAATATACATGGAACCAACTAAACTAGATCCTAATGAAGTTGCTAAGTTAATTCGCTGTGATTCACCACCTGAAAGTGAGTTTGAGGCTCTATTCAAAGTTAAATATCCTAAACCAACTTCTTCTAAGAATGATAATCTACTTGTAATTTCAGGGAAAATACGTTTTGCAATTTGTGGATCGTAATTATTTAGATCAATTTCTTTGAAAAATGTTAAAACATCAGAAACTGGAGTTAATACAAAATCGGTAATTGTTTTTCCTTCTATTTTGACATTGTTTGCGTCTTTTCTTAAACGTGTTCCTTTACAATCTGGACAGCCCGTTTTACCTCTATAACGAGATAACATTACACGGTATTGAATTTTGTATGTTTGACTTTCTAGAAACTTGAAAAAAGCATTTAATCCTGAAAAATACTTATTGCCTTCCCAAAGTAATTGATATTCTTTTTCTGTTAAATCTTGAATAGGTCTATGAATTGGGAAATCGAATTTTTTAGCATTGAAAACCAACTCATTTAAATATTCCGACATTGTTTCACCTTTCCACGGTAAAATGGCACCTTCAAAAACACTCAATGATTTATTTGGAATAACAAGATTTTCGTCAATTCCTATAACTGAACCAAAGCCCTCACACGTTTTACATGCCCCAAAAGGATTATTAAAAGTGAAAAAATGTTCAGAAGGTTCTTGAAATTCTATTCCATCTAATTCAAATAAATTAGAAAAGTCTGTTTGGATTGAATGATCTGGTTGAAATATAGAACATTTACCTTGACCTTCTAAAAAAGCTAAACTAATAGAATCACTGTAACGACCTTCGTTTTCTTGGTTATCGAAATCTGTTTTTATACGATCGACAAGTAAATATGCATTTTCAATTTTAGTTGGAATAGCAGCTAATAATTCTTCAATTTCAACTACTTCATTTTTTATAAATAATCTGACAAAACCTTGATCTTTTAGAATGGCTAATTGTCTTTCGACTCCATATTTTTCAAATCCATGAATAGGAGCAAGCAACATCACTTTTGAACCATTCTCTACTGTTTTTAAAAAACTAATTACATCAAAAACAGTATGTTTTTTAACTTCATTTCCTGAAATAGGAGAATATGTTTTACCTACTTTTGCGAAAAGTATTTTAAGATAATTGTAGATTTCTGTCGTAGTTCCAACTGTTGAACGAGGATTATTAGAAGTTACCTTTTGTTCAATTGCGATCGCAGGTGAAATACCTTTAATATAATCAGTATCAGGTTTGTCTAATTTCCCTAAAAATTGACGAGCATAAGAAGATAAACTTTCGATATACCTCCTTTGACCTTCAGCGTACAAAGTATCAAAGGCTAATGAAGATTTTCCTGAACCAGAAAGACCAGTAATTACGGTTAATTTTCCATGTTGGATCGAAACATCAATATTCTTAAGGTTGTGAACCCTTGCGCCTTTAATCTCAATGTGTTTTTGCATAACACAAAGATATAAGAATGTTGTATAATTAAATTATTGTAGGAAATAAAAAAGTATAATAAATTACTCTTTTGTAATTACAAAAATATCTTCGTCGTCTTTTTTGAAAAATTTCTTTTCACGAGCATATCTTTCCAATTCAGAAGTATATTTTAACTGGCGTAACGTGTGTCGAATTGAAGTCAATTTTTCTGAAACAAGTTCTTTTGACGCTTCTAATCTATTTAATTTCCTAGAGTGACTGATCATTGAAAAAATATCATTGTCATCTAAAAATAAAGCATAAATAACAAAAATAGTTGTTGCTAAAATAAATTTGTTTTTAAAATAAACGAGATACTTTTTCATAATTCAAATTTATCTATTTTGACTTATTATATTTTCAAATAAAATGAATCTTTTAAATAGGCCATTGTTAAAAACAAAAAGAGGAACGTGTTCAAATGAAACCTGTTCCTCTTTTCGTAAACCTTGTTAAAACTATAAACCTAACTACAACTATGAAATTGTCAGACAAAGGTAAAACGTTTTAGTATATTATCCAAATATTAAGTGAATTATTTTATTCGTCTTCTAAAACTTCTCTCAATTTAGAGCGTAACTGTCTGTTGTACGTCTCCATAAGGTACTTGAAATAGTTTGGAGTACTTTTAGAAATACATTTCGTGTATTGCTTTAAACGATGTTCGATGTGTTCTTGAAGAGCTTCTAATAATTCAAGACCGTCAAAATAATCAGTTGCAGCATCTCTAATAACTTCGAAATGACTTTCCAAAGACAAATCAACTGCATCTTTACCTTTTTTACCAGAATCTAAACATTCGTAGTAAACTTCTTTTAAGTTAAAAGTTTCTAATTGAGCAGTATTGATTCTATCTTTTAAACCTCTAGGGAATTCAAATTCAACTTCAAATTCTAAATCATCTAATTCAGATAATCTTGATTCTAGAAAACGATCTGGAAAACGGAATGCATCTTGCCAGTTTAAATAATCTTGCCAATAACCAAATCGACGAACATTATTTCCTAAATCAATTAGTTTGAAAGAACTTTTGTTTGGTAATTTACGAGATCCACGACCAATCATTTGATGATACAGTGTTAAAGATCTTGTTGCTCTATTTAAAATAATCGTTTGAACTGTAGGCTCATCAAAACCAGTTGTCAAAATACCAACTGAAGTTAAAATAGCATCTGGAGTAGTTTTGAACCATTCCAAAATGTCTTTACGATCTTTATCAGAATAAGTAGAATCTAAATGGCGGATTTTATATCCACGTTTTTTAAATGTTTCTTCAACTCTTAATGAAGTTTCAATACCAGAATTAAAAATCAACGTTTTTTCTCCTAAAGCAACTTCTTCATAAGCAAAAAGTAATTTTTCTTGCATGAAGTAATTTCCATAAACGGAATCAGAACTGTTTACAGTGAAATCACCATTTGATCCAATCTTAAGTCCATGTAAGTTGACATCGTATGTAAATGTTTCAGCATCTGATAAATATCCTTTTTCAATTAAGGACATTATACTTTCACCTACGATTAATTTATTATAATTATCATTTAAAGGAAGCGCACGATTACTACTTAATGGTGTAGCTGTTACTCCTAAAATGTTAACTTCATTATAGAATTGAAAGATTTTTCTAAAACTATTGTAATGGGCCTCATCGACAATTACTAAACCAATTCCTTCTAAGAAGTTTTCATTTTCTTGAAGTCGATTATTTAATGTTTCCACCATTGCGATGTAACATGTATAATCATCTTGATTTTTGATTGCTTTAACTTCACTGTTAACAACCATGTTATTTACATTAATACCATGTAATTGTTTTGAAGTTTGAACTGAAAGCTCAATTCTATGTGTTAAAATTAGAACCTTTTCACCAGTTTTTTCAATAAAGCTTTTTGCTATTTCAGAAAATATAACTGTTTTTCCTCCTCCAGTTGGAAGTTGAAATAATAAATTGAAATTTTTTCCATTTTTTTCAAGCTCTGATAAGATTGTATCTACAGTAGACTTTTGAAAGGGATATAATTGTTTTACTTCGTATTCTGTTTCGAGCATCATTATTGAGAAAATCGGGGTGCAAAAATACGTCCTTTTATTCGAAATTCAAAATAGAATAGATAAGTTAAGTAGTATGAAATTAGATAAATTAATTAGAGGCCTAATGATGAGTTGTTTACTTGAAATAATATCAGATAATTAGTGATATTTTAGTTGGTGTTTTATTTAAAAAGACACATTTATAAATAGTTTTCTTCATAAATTACTTTTTACAACCATCAATATGACTTTAAATTCTTGAAATCCTAACTTGTTTCATTTTTTTTAATTTATTGTTTCTAATAATCATAATTAGCTATTTTTGTAATTCAAATAAAGAAATAATTCAATCATGGAAATAGAAAAAGTAAAATGTTTAATTATTGGGTCAGGACCTGCTGGTTATACTTCTGCAATATACGCTGCACGTGCAGATATGAAACCTGTTTTATATCAAGGAATGCAACCTGGTGGGCAATTGACAACAACCAACGAAGTTGAAAATTTCCCAGGATATCCACAAGGAATTACTGGTCCAGAAATGATGATGGAATTAGAAGCTCAAGCAAAACGTTTTGAAGCTGATATTCGTTTTGGTTTTATTAATAAAGTTGATTTTTCTGGTCCAATCCATAAATGTTGGGTAGAAGACGGAAAAGAAATTCACGCTGAAACAGTTATTATCTCTACAGGTGCATCTGCGAAATATTTAGGTTTA
>CANGHX010000236.1 GCA_947453715.1 Flavobacteriales bacterium
AGTGCTTGTCACATCTTAGGAAAAGATGGTACTGGTCCAAATTTGAAAGGTGTTAAACAAAAATGGACAGATGCAGGTGAAGGTGATTTAATTTCTGAATGGGTTAAAAACTCAACGGCTTTGATTGCTGGGGGTAAAAGTACAATGGCAAATGCAATAAAAACGTATAGCCCTATGGAAATGCCAGCTCAAGATGTAACACCAGCAGATGTTGATGCAATCTTAACATTTGTAGATGGTTATGTTGAAAAAATTGTAGATTTCCCAACAAATGAAACGGCTACTGCAGGTTCAACTACAACACCAGAAGTTACTTATCTTCCAAATTACAAAGAAAATTTAACTAAGTTTTATTGGTTATTAGTAGCAATTGTGATCTTACTTTTAGGAATTTTCATTATGTCTTCTTCAATTATGAATTTGACAAAATCTGATTACTTCCAAAATAAATTAGCTGAGAAAAAAGACAAAGAAAAAAACAGTTCATCAATTAACACAACGTTGATTGCGATTATTGGAATGTTTGGTTTAATGGCTTTAAACAATCATTCGTTAGCTTTATCATTCATGACTCCAGGTGAAGCAAAAGAAGATTCTCCATGGTTATTAGTTGAGACAAGCGATTTATATTTCTTAGCTGTAATTAATTTAATCCTATTAGGTGTTGTTTTCTACTTGAAAAACATGTTCAAAAACTTATTGAACTTAGTTAAAACTGAACAAGAAAAAGCGAAAGCTCAAGAACCAGTTGTGTTGAAAAAATTAAATCATGTTTTAACGGATGTTGTTCCGATTGAGCAAGAGCATAAAATCTTAATGGATCATGAATATGATGGAATTCAAGAATTAGATAACAATTTACCACCATGGTGGGTTTGGATGTTCTTTGCTACAATTGTATTTGCTGTTGTTTACTTGTTTAATTACCATATTTTAAAAACAGGTGACTTACAATATCAAGCATACGATAAAGAAATCAAACAAGCTGATGCACAAGTGAAAGCATATTTGGAAGCAAATGCGATGAATGTTGATGAAACAACAGTTACATTGATGACAGACGCTGCTGAACTTGGAAAAGGTAAAGCATTATTTGAAACAAACTGTGTAACTTGTCACAATCCAAAAGGTGAAGGTAATATTGGACCTAACTTAACGGATAAAAATTGGATTTATGGATTTGATATAAAAGATGTATTCAAAACTGTAAAAACAGGAACACCAAACGGAATGCCTGAACATGGAACAAAATTCAATCCAATTCAAATTCAACAAGTAGCTTCTTTTGTATTATCATTACCAGAAGCAAAAGGAAAAGCTCCACAAGGAGAAATAATTGAAAAATAACATATAGATCCAAGACTATAAGATTCAAGATTTTAAGATAAGATGTCTTGAAATCTTGAATCCTTAAGTCTTTCATCTGTTAAATTCTTTACAACATGAGCGAAGATAAAGAAGGTTTCAGAGATCGTATTTCTACAGTCAATGAAAAAGGAAAACGAGTATGGGTTTTTCCTAAAAAACCAAAAGGTAAATTTTTTAATTACCGTAAATTAACAAGTTATTCATTACTTGCATTACTATTTGCCCTACCCCACATTAAAGTTCACGACGACCAATTTCTACTCCTAAATGTCATTGAACGAAAATTTATCATATTTGGATATATTTTCTGGCCACAAGATTTCTATATTTTTGCAATTGCGTCCATTCTAGCAGTCGTATTTGTAATTGTTTTTACTATCATTTTCGGTCGTATTTTTTGTGGATGGGTTTGTCCTCAAACCATATTTATGGAAATGATATTCAGAAGAATTGAATACTGGATTGAGGGTGATTATACACATCAAAAAAAGTTAGATAGTCAAGTTTGGAATGGAGAAAAAATAAGAAAAAGAGTTCTTAAGCATTCTATTTTTTGGATTATTTCATTCGCTATTGCAAATACATTTTTGGCTTACATCATTGGAAAGGATCAACTATGGGAAATTCAAACTGATAATGTTGGTAATCATGTCGGTGGACTAATTTCAATTGCCGTTTTTACAACTGTTTTCTACATGGTTTTTTCTCGTTTGAGAGAGCAAGTTTGTACTACTATTTGCCCTTATGGTAGATTACAAGGTGTATTGCTTGATCCAAACACAATGGTTGTTGCATATGACTACAAACGTGGTGAAGAACGTGCAAAATTTAAAAAGAACGAAGATAGAGCTGCAATCGGAAAAGGTGATTGTATAGATTGTAAATTATGTGTTCATGTTTGTCCAACTGGAATTGATATCAGAAATGGTACTCAACTAGAATGTATCAATTGTACTGCATGTATCGATGAATGTGATACAATGATGGAAGGTGTTGGATTAAAAAAAGGCTTAATTCGATTTGTATCTGAAAATGGAATTAAGAACGGAACAAACTTCCAATGGACAAGAAGAGTAAAAGCATATGTAGCATTACTTTTTGGACTTTTTGCTTTATTAATAACACTTCTAGTTACTAGACAAGATTTTCAAGCAACGATATTCAGACAAAGAGGTACAACCTATCAAACAAATAATTCAGGTTACATTAGTAATATATTTGAAATCAATTTATCAAATAAAACGAGAAACAATTACAATGTAAATCTTAAATTGGATGATAATATTGGTAAAATTGAATTGGTTGTTCACAATTTAAAACTGAAACAAGAAGCACATTTAAAAGATAGATTTATCGTAAAATATCCATATTCTGCAATGGAAAATGGAAAAAGAAATATTACGATTATTATTCTTGGAAATGGAAAAGAAATTGAACGTGTTAAAGTTCGATTCTTAGGTCCATTAATGTAATATTAAAATTATGGATGTTGGATATTGAATTTAACATCCGTAATTTGGTTCAAAAATTTATTCTAAAAATTTCAAAAATGAGTTGGGGAAGAGGAATTACTATCGCAATGATTGCATTTATGACTTTCATTCTATATATGGTTTTCACATTAATGTCAAGAAATACTGACTTGGAAAGTGAAGATTATTATCAAAAAGAGCTAAATTTTGAAAAAGAGATTTCAGCATTAAAAAACACAAACAAACTTAAAGAAAAGGTAAAAGTAACATTAAACGATACATACGTTATTATTCAATTTCCTAACTTAGAAGAGTTAGATTCTATCAAAGTGGAATTATATCGTCCAAATAACGAAAAAGATGATCAAGTGTTTTCTGTACAAGAATCTAAGGTTGTTATGATACCAAAATCAAAATTGAAAAAAGGTGTCTACGAAATGAACATACAATATCAAGTGAAACGTGAATTGTATATGCAAAAAGAATCAATTGAAATTTAATTAAACCGTTTAAAATTGATATCGTTACTCACATCTGCATTGATTTTAGGGATGATTTCAAATCTCCATTGTGTTGGAATGTGTGGACCAATTTCAATGGCTATTCCATTTGATAGAAGTTCAAAATTTAATTTAATAATTGGTATTATTCAATACAATTTCGGACGAATATTAATCTATTCTATCTTTGGTGTAATCGTAGGTTTTTTAGGTTTAGGTATTCAATTTGTTGGAATTCTTCAAAGTTTGAGTATTATCGCTGGTTTTGGAATTGTTTTATATGCCTGGAGAAAGATTTTATTTACAGGTCCATTTTTTGATCGATTTAGAGTAACATTCATTCAGCGATTTACTTCGAGAAATATGGGGAAAGTAATTAAATCACAAAGCCCTTTTAAATTTTTCTTGTTTGGAACTTTGAACGGACTTCTTCCTTGCGGAATGGTTTATACAGCATTAATCACATCTATTATTGCCGGAAGTCCTTTCAACTCGGGATTAACTATGCTGTTTTTCGGAATTGGAACTATGCCAGGAATGATTCTTATTACATATTTTGCAAATCAAATTACAAATCGATTTAGAGGTAAAATAAATAAGGTACTCCCCTATCTGGTTACACTTATTGGATTAATCATAATTTTAAGAGGATTGAATTTAGATATCCCCTATTTAAGTCCTAAAATATCGTTTAGTGAAAAGACAAAAGAAATAAAATCAATTTCTTGTCATAAGAGCTTTAACAAAAATAAAATCGAAAAATAAATAATTTTCTTTGAACGTTTTCGAATTTGAATTGTATTCAGAAGAAAACGATTTATGAAAGCACTTATTATTATTTTATTTTCAAGCTTTATTAGCTTCAACCTATTTTCACAACCTGGTGATTATTTAATTCAAACATCCAAAATTCAACTTGCAATATTATTTGATGGTTCAAATAGCATGGATGGACTAATTGATCAGGCAAAATCTCGAATTTGGAATATTGTAAATGAAGTGAGTTCTTATAAAAGAAATGGACAAAATGTAACTTTAGAAATTGCTCTTTACGAATATGGAAATACTGCATTCTCCCCTTCATCCAATTACATTAAACAACTCGTTCCTTTAACAAGTGATTTAGATTTAATTTCTCAAAACTTATTTGGAATCAAAACAAATGGTGGTGAAGAATATTGTGGAGCAGTAATTTTGGAATCCTTAAATGAATTGAACTGGTCTAAAAATCCTTCTGATTTA
>CANGHX010000237.1 GCA_947453715.1 Flavobacteriales bacterium
GTTTTATCAAAAACAATGTCAGTAATTTCATTTATTCGTTCAATTACTTTTGCATTTTTAATATACAATCCTTTTCTGCCTAAAACACGAGTAATATTACCATAAGTGAAAGGTGCTGAAATTGCTAACGCACAAGGGCATGCAACAATCAATATTGATACAACTATTGGGGTGATTTTTGAAGCATCTATAAATGCCCATCCAATTCCAGCAACTGCGGATATGATAAGTATTATCGCAAGGAAGTAAACTGATATTTTATCTTGAATCGTACGTTGAGAAGCTTCCTTATCTTCTTTGATTACATCATTCCATAATTGAGTTAAATGACTTCTATTACTTTCCTTAAGTACTTTTAATTTAGTTCTTTGACCGATTAATTTTCCTCCAGCATAAATAAAATCGCCTTTCTTTTTAATCACTGGAATTGATTCACCAGTAACAAAACTATAATCAATCTTTGCTTCTTCGGAAATTAACTCACAATCACAAGGGATTACTTCTTCATTTCTAACCAAGATAGAATCTAATTGTTTTAATTCTTCAATTTCAACAATTTGTTCTTTCTCATCAATTAGTTTTGTTATTGCTACAGGGAAGTATGATTTGTAATCACGTTCAAATGACAATGTTTTATAAGTTTTGTTTTGAAACCATTTTCCGATTAATAACCAAAAAATAAACGTCGCAAAAGAATCCATGTAACCAGGACCACCACCAGTAAAAATGGTGTATGTACTTTGGGCATAAAGCGCTATAATCCCAATCGTAATTGGAACATCTAGATTTAAACTTTTGTATTTTATTGCTTTGTAAGCAGAAATGAAATAACCATTTGCAGAGTAAAATAAAACGGGTAGTGAAACAACAAATGAAAGATATGAGGTAAAATTTCTCATTTTTTGATTCATGTCTTCAATTCCAAGGTATTCAGGGAAACTCCATAGCATGATACTTCCAAAAGCAAAACCAGCAATTCCTAATTTGTATAAGAATTGTTTGTCCATTTTCTTTTCAGACTCTTGTCTGTTTCCGAAATTAGGCGCATAACCAATTCTGTCAAGCAATAATGAAAGCTCAGATAATTTTAGTTTATCCAAATTAAAAGTGATTTTCGCCTCTCTTTTTGTGAAATTTACTTGACAATTTAGGATGTTTGGTTCAATTTTCGAAATGTTCTCAAGTAAGTATATACAAGAAGAACAATGAATTTCAGGAAGGAAAAGTGTAACTTTAGCAGTGTTACCATCTTTAAAATCTATGAATTTTTCTTGTATACTTTCTACTTCTAAAAAGTTGTATTTGCTTTGAGAAGATGTGGATGGTTTAACTCCGGGTTTATTCTCCAAAGTGTAATAAGTTCCCATGTTATTGTCAGTCAATAATTGGTAAACCATCATGCATCCATTACAACAGAACTTTTTTTCTTCTATTAAATAACCTTTTCCGATGATATCATCTCCGCAGTGGTAACAATTTTCGCTCATAATCTTTAGACTAAAAGACCATAAGATATTAAGATCTAAGACTGATTAGTCTTGACTCTTTTCTCTTTAAGTCTTGATTCTATTAAATAGTTTTTGAAAATAAATTTTCCTTCAATTCATTTCTGTGTAAGTCTTGGTCAAATGCCATGCAGCAGTTTCTTACAAAAGGAATTCCTTTTTCGGTTATATTTAGACTGTTTCCTTCTATAGTAACCAACTTATCGGAAATCATTTCTTTTAATCGGTCTATTATCGCTGGAAAGAGCGGTGTAATAATTGAATTATCTTCAATTTTCGTTTCAAAATGACACATTAAATCCAAAATATGTCTTCGAATGATAACATCTTCGTTAGTTAATAAATGACCTCTAAAAACAGGAAGTTTATTTTGGGATACTCGTTGAATATAATCTTCAACTGATTTTTCATTTTGAGCAAATCCAAACCAACTATCTGAAATAGAAGACATCCCAAGGCCAATCATCATTGGAGTTGATTGAGTTGTATAGCCCATGAAATTTCGATGCAATGTTTTTGAATTCATAGCTTTTGCTAATTCATCATGAGGTAATGCAAAATGGTCCATTCCAACTTCAAGATAACCTGCTTTTTCTAATAATTCTTTTGATTGCTCATATAGAATTCTTTTCTCATCATCTTTTGGTAAGTCATTTTCATCGTAACCACGTTGACCATTTCCTTTAATCCAAGGAACATGTGCATAGCTGTATAATGAAATACGGTCGGGCATTAATTGTAATGTCTTTTCAATAGTAGCTTCAATATCTTCTAAATGTTGCTTTGGTAAACCAAATACTAAATCATGACTAATTGAAGAATAGCCTATTTTTTTTGCTAAATCATGAACCTTTTGAACATTTTCAAAAGGTTGAATTCTATGAATTGCTTGTTGAACAGTTGGACTGTAATCTTGAATTCCTAGACTTAATCTTCTAAAACCGAAATCATAAAGTGTTTGTAAATGTTCTTCAGTCGTATTGTTAGGATGTGCTTCAAAACTCAATTCATGTAATTGTGGATCAACATTTTCTGAATTAAATAAAGCGACTAATAGTCTTTTTAATTCGCAAGGATCGAAAAAAGTTGGTGTTCCTCCACCAAAATGCAATTCTTTAATGTTTGGTGTAAAATCTAAAACAGAAAGATATGTTTTCCATTCATTTATTACAGCATCAATGTATGGTTTTTCAACAGCGTGATTTTTAGTGATTCGTTTATGACAACCACAAAAAGTACACAAACTTTCACAGAAAGGTAAGTGAATGTATAGACTTATTTCATTTGAATTAAAATAAGTTTTGTTTTTCTTAATTGATTCAACCCATTCATTTTGAGTTAATTCATTATTTTTCCAAAAGGGCACTGTAGGGTAAGAGGTATATCTCGGACCGGGTACATTGTATTTTTGAATCAGTATTTTTTTATCGCTCATATTATAAATAAATCATCGATACAAAATTAGAAATGAAGCGATTGTTAAAAAATGACTTGAATCATGTTTATATCTATTAAGAATTATAATTATATTTGAGATGTAAATACTAAAAAATGTCAGACAAGTCTTTTAAACATGTAAGTTGCCATAACTGTGAAGCTAGAAAAGATTCATTATTTGGATCATTCTGTGATAATCATGTAGATGAGTTAAATGAACAGAAATCTTGTGCATATTATAAAAAAAATCAAGGTTTATTTCTAGATGGAAGTTTTCCAAGAGGAGTTTTTTGTTTGAATAAAGGAAAAGTAAAAATCTTTACTAGAGGAGAAGAAGGGAAGGAGCAAATTATTCATATTGCAGGAGAAGGAGAAATCATTGGTTTCAGATCTATGTTCAGTGGTGATCCTTATTCAGTATCTGCAACTGCATTAGAAGAATCTAACATTTGCTTTATTGCTAAAGAGGATTTTCTGAATATGATTGATACAAACGCAAGTTTTAGAAATGGAATTATGCGTGAACTTTCGAAAGAATTAGCAGAGCGTGCAGTTTTTATTACGAATATGGCTCAAAAATCTGTAAGAGAACGTTTGGCTTGTATTTTATTGATTTTAAAAGATATATACAAAGAAGAAGAAATTAATTTGACGAGAGAAGATTTGGCAAATTATGTTGGAACGGCTACTGAAACTTTAATTCGTTTATTAAAAGATTTTAAAGAAGAAGGTTTTATCGAAATCCATACTAGAAAACTAGAAATTATCAATAAAGATGGATTAATTAGATTAGCTGGGAATTAGCTTCGACTTCGCTCAGCTACAATTCGACTTCGCTCAGCTACAATTCGACTTCGCTTAGTTACAATTCGACTTCGATATGGGAAATTTTATTTAAGTTTAGTGTTTTGAATATTAGCATAATCCAAAATCTAAAATTTTAATTGTTTTTTACTTTTCCAGTTTTTTTATCATATCCATACGGACAATGTTTGCATCCACTTTTGCAGCAATATCCTCTTTTTAAATGGTATTTCTCAGTGAAAACAATATAACCTTCAGGACTCATATAGAATTCATCTGGTGCTAATTTGGGTTTATTTGAAAAATTTGACATAAACTTCTTTTATGTTCCAAAGTTAACTCATATTTTTGAACCATATATACAAACTATGTTGTATTCAACGGAAAATTCAATTCTTCAGGAAATAATTCTCGATAACCTTAGTGAACGAAATATTCAATTATTCATAAAAAGAGATGATTTGATTGATCTATTTGTTTCTGGAAATAAATGGAGAAAATTGAAATTTAATGTTGAACAAACACTTTCACAAAAAAAAGATGGTGTTTTAACTTTTGGAGGAGCTTTTTCAAACCATTTAGTCGCTACTGCAGCTGCTTGTAAACAAGCAGGAATCAAATCGGTTGGTATTGTTCGAGGAGATGAATTATCATCAGATTCAAATGAAACACTTCGAAAATGTGAAGAGTTTGGTATGCATCTTGAATTTGTAGCCAGAAGTAAATACGATTTGAGATATGATCGAATTTATAAAGAAGAGCTAAATATTCAATTTCCAAATTATTATCAAGTTCCAGAAGGAGGAGCAAATTTTTATGGAA
>CANGHX010000238.1 GCA_947453715.1 Flavobacteriales bacterium
GATAATTCAACATGTGATAAAGCAAATTGAAGAATGTGTACAAAAGTTCTCATTATTGTAATATTGACATCAATTGCTTTTTTACTTTTTAAAACACTCGAAAGCATTGAAACACCTTGTTCAGTAAATGCATAAGGTAAATACCTAATTCCGCCATGACTTGAGGTGCTAAAATTGCACCTCAAATTTTCAAATTCTTCTTTTGATAATTCAAAAAAGAAATCAATTGGAAACCGATCAATATTATTTCTGACAGATCTTTTTAAATATTTTGTCTCAATTTCGTATAATTCGGCTAAATCAAAGTCTAACATTACTTTAAATCCTCGAATTTCATATATTTTCTGATGTATTTGTGCGATTTCCATTGATGGTTTTGATTAAATTCTACTTTAATTAAGTGAAAAAGTTGAAATTGATTATTCTTTTTTATACCCAATTCTCCCTCGCTCTTTCGTTTGTTTTTCTAATGAATCTTTTTTCAAAAGGTAGTTAATGGCTTCGAAGATGTCGTCGAACTGACGGTCATATTTTTGTTCAAGTTGAAAAAGTTGCTGCTTTAAATTACTTTGATTATTTGTGATTTGCTTCATTAAAATAAAAGCAACTATAATCATGATATTAATTTGAATGGCTTTTTGACTTTTTAATACACTTGATAACATTGTAACTCCATGTTCTGTAAAAGCAAAAGGAGTAGAGGTAACATTTCTTTTATTTTGATCAGATGCAGTCACAATTTGTGACCGCATGTATTCCCATTCTTCTATTGTCAATCTAAACATAAATCGTTCAGGAAACCTTTCGATATTTCTCTTTACTGATTGATTCAATACTTTTGTTTGAACATTATAAATATCTGCCAAATCAAAGTCAAGCATAACTTTCTGCCCTCTAATTTCATAAATTTTCTGATGTATTTGTGTGATTTCCATTGATGGTTTTGATAAAATTCTACTTTAATTTAGTAAAAAAATTGATTTTATCACACCTATCTAAGTCACAGATTGTTATCTCAAGTAAATATTTTAATGTTAAATCATATGAATAGCAGATAATCTCACTCCAATTTATGTTATCTTTAAAATCATATCATACGGAAAATGGACAATTATATACATATCATCATCAGCACGAGTTGTGTTTATTTATTCATCATTATTGCTTTGAGAATAATGGGAAAAACGGAATTGGCACAGCTGTCTATTACTGATTTGATTTTTGTTTTATTAATCAGTAATGCGGTTCAAAATGCGATGGTAGGTTCAGATACTTCATTAGGTGGAGGATTATTGGCAGCGAGTATTTTGTTCTTGATTAATTTTATCTTTAAAAAACTGAAATATACGTTTCCAGGTGTAAAAAAATTAATTGAAGGCGAACCAGTTATTTTAGTTTACAAAGGAAAAATTCAACACGAAAATTGTCGTAAAAATGATATTACCAATGATGAATTATTGCAAGCAATAAGAGAGCACGGCAGTCATTCTTTTGATGAAGTAGATAGCTTAATTCTAGAAACAGATGGAAATATTAGCGTTGTTTCAAACGAATATAAACACCATAGTGTCCGACGAATTAAGAAACGAAAAAACGCCTAAAAAAAAACGCCCTAGTTTCCTAAAGCGTTTCATGTTTTTTGACTTGAGATTATTGTCCCATTTTCTGTAAATCTTCTGCTGAAACTTCTGTATATCCTTCTGGAATTGTCATTTCAAATAAATCTTTAGCCTTTTTGTCTAATTTTTTTTCGATTGAAGTCGCTGTCATTAACATTTTCATTCCTTGTTGATTTATTTCATATTCTAAAGCAACACCTGGAATCTTATCGTTTAACATGTTTTGACCGTTTTTATCAACGTTCAATTCAGTTGTGTACCAATAGATAGATTCATTCCCTTCTCCATCAGTAACAATTGCTTTTTTGCATTTGAATCCTAAAATTTCTTTAGTTTCTTCTTCTAATTTTACGTTTACTTCAGGTGTCTTATCCGTTTCTTTTTTAGCATCAGTTATGCTCGATTTTATTGCTTTTGTACCTAACATTCCTGACATTAACAACAACATAGCATCTTTTTCAGGGTTTGTTATTGTAATCATTTTCATCATTGTTCCCATTGTGAACTCAGAACGTGTTACTTTTTCTTTAAAATATATATCTAAAGAAGATCCTTGCATCATTCCAACTTGCATTTGCATTTCCGGTTTGTCTGCTGTTACATCAATTTTAAAACTAATGTGTCCTTCTTTCAATTGTCCAAAAGATGAAATTGTAACTAAAAGTAATGTGAAAAGTGTGCTAATTTTTGTCATAATTTTAATTTTTTTACTAAATGTCTAAATAATGTGCCACATTTTCTGATAATTTATAAATGAGGTAAATTTATCGTGTTTAAAGGTTGATATTCATTTTAAAAAGCTCCTGTAAGCCATTTATAAATATCATTACCATTTGCATATAATAGAAGTCCCATCAATAATACAAATCCTACTATTTGAGCATATTCTAATACTTTTTGTGGTGCTTCTTTTCCTGTTACAATTTCATATAATAAAAACACAACATGCCCACCATCTAATGCAGGAATAGGTAGAATATTCATGAAAGCTAATACGATTGATATAAAGGCTGTATTTAACCAGAAAATTTGCCAATCCCATTGTGCCGGAAACATATTTCCAATTGCTGCAAAACCACCAACTGAACCAGCGCCTTTTTTCGTGAATACAAATTTGAATTGAGCTACATAATCCGTCAACGTGTTTTTACCTTTTGCTAAACCACGGCTGATGCTTTCTCCAAATGAATAATCAATATGCTTGATTTTCTTTTCATCTAAAATCGTTCCTGCTTTGTTCGCAAAACCAATTTTTCCTTCATATTTTCCTGATGCTGGAATTTTGATGTTTTTTGCTAATAATTCGTTTCCTCTAATTACTTGTAAGACGATTTCCTTTCCTTTTGAGTGGTATAATGCTTTTTGGAAATCATCGAAATAAATTATCTTATTGCCATTTACACCTACGATTTTGTCATTCTTTAATAAACCAACAGAATCAGCAGGGGATTTTGGATCTAATTCACCAATTTGAACACCTAAACTTCTTGGACCAAAAGCAGGCATTGCACCTTTTTGAAATAACTCTTGATCAATATTTTCAGGTAAAAGAATCACTTTTTTTGTACCGTCTGCTTTAACAACTTCTAATTTACGACCATCACGTAACATGATGATTGTATTCGATTCTAAGATATTTTCTAATTTCTGACCGTTAATTGCAAGTATATTATCGCCTGATTCAATCCCGTATTTTTTTAAGTAAGGATGGACTGAAACACCCGCTTTTAAATCAGTTGGGTTAAGTTTTTCTTCACCGTAACCAAAAACAACACAGATGTAAATCAACATACCTAAAATCAAATTTACAGTTACACCACCAATCATGATGATTAAACGTTGCCAAGCCGGTTTAGAACGAAACTCCCATGGTTGAGCAGGTAAAGCTAATTGCTCTTTGTCCATTGATTCATCTACCATTCCAGCTATTTTCACATAACCTCCTAATGGCAACCAACCAATTCCCCATTCTGTATCTCCTACTTTTTTCTTGAATAAAGAAAACCAAGGATTAAAGAATAGGTAAAATTTCTCTACACGTGTTTTAAATAATTTTGCAGGAATGTAATGTCCAAATTCGTGTAACACTACTAAGATTGATAAGGAAAGTACTAGTTGTGCTGCTTTGATTAAAATATCCATATTTTTCGTAAAATTTAATGTTTTATAGCGATTCTACGCTTTCAAATTCGTAACCAGTCTTTACAAAATAATCCAACATTGCTTCTTTTAATAAGTGTTGTTGTTCTAAATGTGAAAGATGAGGTAACTCTTTTTCTAATTTAAAATGTGGCCAATCTTCTTTGTCTCTTCCTTCAAAAGAATAGTAACCATATGGCTCTAACAAAGTACAAATGGCAATATGCATTAAATCTTGTTTCTCATTTTTTGAGAAATTTTTGTGTCCATGACCTAATTCATCAACACCTATTAAAAACAAGATGGCCTGAACGTCCATTCCCATTTCAAATTGGTCTTCTAATTTCTTTTTAAGTTTCTGAAATCGTAATTCAATTGCATAATCCATACTACAAATGTAATCAATCTCTTCAATACTTTATTATAGGACAAAAAAAAGAGGAAATCCAATTTGACTTCCTCTTTCTATTTTTGAGTTTAATGAGAGATTATTTAATTATTTTGTGTATTGAAATTCCATTTTTGTTAGAAATAGTCAAGAAATACTGACCTTTAACTAAATTGTGTAAATCAACATGGATATTTTTAGAATTATGATTATTACTGTAAATTTCTTTTCCTAATACATCTGAGATAGTTACGATAGATTGCATTTCATTTTCTAATTCAATTTCTATAAAATCTTGAAATGGATTTGGATAAATACGAGAATAGTCTTTCAAAGTTGTTTTTACGTCGAGTGAAGCACCATTTACATAATAAGAATCTGATGCAAGCAA
>CANGHX010000239.1 GCA_947453715.1 Flavobacteriales bacterium
GCACAAGTTAGAGTTAAAGACTTAACAGGTGTTGGAGCGGTTACTAACGAATACGGTTTTTATTCAATTAGTTTACTTGCTGGAAAACACACATTTGAATTTTCATTTATTGGTTATGAACCTCAAACATTCGAAATTGATTTAATTGAGAATAAAAAACTAAACATTGATTTATTAATTCCAGCAAAAGACAAGGAGTTGGAAGAAGTTGTAATTACGTCGAAAAAGAAGGATGAAAACGTAAAAACGGCTCAAATAGGAGCTGAAACCTTAGATCCTAGACAATTATCTAAAGTGCCTGTAATTTTTGGAGAAAAAGACATTATTAAAACAATGCAATTAACACCAGGAATCAAAAGTGGTGGAGATGGTAGTTCAGGATTTTACGTAAGAGGTGGATCTTCTGATCAAAATTTAATTTTGTTAGATGAAGCTCCTGTTTACAATGCATCCCATTTATTAGGTTTCTTTTCAACATTTAATAGTGATGCAATTAAAACAGCAACTATTTACAAAGGAACCCAACCGGCTCAATATGGTGGACGATTGGCTTCTGTATTAGACATTCGTATGAACGAAGGAAACAATCAAAAATATAGAGTTAGTGGAGGTCTTGGATTAATTTCTTCTAAATTAAATATTGAAGGACCAATTCAAAAAGGTAAATCATCGTTTTTAATAACTGCCAGAAGAACTTATGCTGATGTATTTTTAAAATTGTCTAAAAAAGAAACATTAAAAAATAGTTCACTTTATTTCTATGACGTTAATGCAAAATTGAACTACAAATTGAGCGACAAAGATAAACTCTACATTTCAGGATATTTCGGAAGAGATAAATTAGGAGTAACTGGATTTGGTTTGACTTGGGGAAATGTTACAGGAACAGCTCGTTGGAATCATATTATAAATGAAAAAATGTTTTCAAACACATCTTTTATTGTGAGTAATTACATCTACAATATTGGAATAAAATCAAATGATATAGATATTTCAATTAACTCTACGCTGCAAGATTACAATTTGAAACAAGAATTTCAATACTTCGCAAATTCAAGAAATAAAATAAAATTTGGTTTTAACTCTATTCACCATAGTATCATTCCTGGCCAAATCAAAGCTAGTGAAGGTTCTGGTGTAAATCCGATAACTTTAAAAGCTAAATTAAGTTGGGAAAATGCCGTATTTTTAAGTAATGAATGGATAGCAACAGAAAAACTCAATGTAAATTACGGTGTACGTGTTTCTGCTTTTTCACTATTAGGGAATGGAGGGAATTTCTATACTTACGATTCTCAAGGATTAGTTAACTCGTCTACAACTTATGCCACAAACAAAATAATAAATACTTATTACAATTTTGAACCTCGTGTTTCTGCCAGTTTCGTTTATTCTAAAACAGCATCTATAAAAGGTGGATATTCTAGAAACGTTCAAAATGTCCATTTAATATCAAATTCGACAGGTGATAATCCAACAGATATTTGGATACCAAGTAGTCAAAACATTAAACCTGAAATTTCAGATCAAGCTTCTATAGGTTGGTTTAAAAACTTTAAAGAAAATAAATATGAAGTTAGCGTCGAGTCTTATTACAAAGCCATGCAAAATCAAATTGATTATAGAGATGGAGCAAATACACAAGCAAATGATTTGCTAGAAGGTGAATTACTTTACGGTATTGGTAGAGCTTACGGTTTAGAAACTTATATCAAAAAAACGTCTGGAAAATTTACTGGTTGGATTAGTTACACTTTATCTAGAACAGAGAAAAAAATCAATGGTGTAAATAATGATCAATGGTATGCTGCAAAACAAGATAGAACACATGATTTAGCTATAGTAGGAATTTACGATTTAAATAAAAAAATAACTATTTCAGCTACTTTTGTTTATTATACTGGGAATGCAGTTACACTTCCTTCAGGCAAATATTACATCAACAATCAAGTTCAATGGCTTTACACAGAACGAAATGGTGGAAGAATGCCTGCCTATCACAGGATGGATATAGCACTTACATGGTACAGAAAACAAACTGCAAAATATGAAAGTAGTTGGAACTTTTCTGTTTTCAATGTATATGGCCATGAAAATGCATACAGTTTATCTTTTAGAGAAAACGCAGATCATACAAAAACAGAAGTCGTTCAAACAAGCCTTTTCAAAATGATACCAGCAATTTCTTATAACTTTAAATTTTTATAGAGATGAATATTAAAAAACTTATTTTTTCAGGAATTTTCGGCCTCTTTGCTGTTACAAGTTGTCAAAAGGTAATTAATTTAGATTTAAAAGATTCTACTCCGCAATATGTAATAGAAGGACAAGTAAACAAAGGAGACTCAGTTCATGTCATCTCAATTACAAAATCTTCTCTTTTTAGTGGATCAAACACATTTCCAACAGTCAGTGGGGCGATAGTAAGCATTACTGATAATTTAGGAAATAGTGAAGTATTAACTGAAGTTGAACCAGGGAAATATAAAACAGCACATTTAATCGCATACGAAGGTAGATCCTATTCTTTAAATGTGCAGGTTGATGGAAAAACATTTACTGCCTCTTCTACAATCCCTTCTCAAGTAAATTTAGATTATATTTTTTTTATTCCTGATAGTTTTAATGAAGGTGCATATACCCCAATTCCTATTCGACAAGATCCTGCTGGAATTCAAAATAATTACTTATTTGATTTATACTTGAAACGTTCAGGGGATACTGCTTGGATTAGAGATTCAGCAATTATGGTTGGTGATGATGTGTTTTCTGATGGCGTAACAACTGAGCAACCTTTATTTGGTCAATTAGGTAAATTTATGCCTAAAGATTCATTGATGATTACTTTAAAATGTATTGATAGAAGCGTGTATAAGTATTTTTATTCTTTGAGTTTAAATGGTCCAAACGGTTCAGCAACACCTGCAAATCCAGTAAGCAATATTTCAGGTGGAGCTATAGGATATTTTTCAGCACAAACAAAACAAACAGTTAAAGTTGAAGTGCAACCTTAACTGATTTTGAGTTTTGGATTTTAAATTTTGGATGTTTTTTAATCCAAAACTTAAAATCCAAATCAATTAATTATTCACTTTTGGATTAGCAAACATAACTACATCTGAAGCCGAAATTTCTTGATCGCATAAAATCACTAAACGCTCAATAATATTTCTTAATTCTCTAATATTACCTGTCCAATCCACTTTTTGTAATTCCAACAAAGCTTCTTCTGAAAAAGATTTTCTAGCGATTCCATGCTCAGAACAAACCATCGTTAAAAAATGTTCAGCTAACAAAGGAATGTCATCTCTTCTTTCATTTAACGAAGGAACATGAATCAAAATCACAGCTAAACGATGAAATAAATCTTCTCTAAAGCGACCTTCCTCAATTTCTTTTCTTAAATCTTTGTTTGTTGCTGCAACAATTCTGCAATCCACTTTAATATCACGTTCTCCTCCTACTCTTTGAATTACGTTTTCCTGAAGAGCTCTTAAGACTTTAGCTTGAGCAGGTAAACTCATATCACCAATTTCATCAAGAAACAACGTCCCTCCACTTGCTAATTCAAACTTTCCTTTTTTGTCTTTAACAGCAGAAGTAAATGCACCTTTTTCATGACCAAACAATTCACTTTCGATCAATTCAGATGGTATTGCAGCACAATTCACTTCAATAAATTGCATTTTTCTGCGATTTGAATTATCATGTAATGAACGAGCAACTAATTCTTTTCCAGTTCCATTTCCTCCAGTAATCAAAACTCTTGCGTCAGAAGGTGCAACTTTTTCAATCATCTCTTTAATTTTGATGATTCCTTCAGTTTCGCCAATAATTGAACTTCCTTTAAATTTCTTTACCGTAGTCTTTAATTGTTTAGTTTCTTCAACTAATACCGTACGATCTTTAGCATTACGAATAGTTACTAAGATTCGATTTAAATCTAAAGGTTTCTCAATAAAGTCAAAAGCTCCTTTTTTAATTGCTTGAACGGCTGTATCAATATTACCATGACCACTAATCATGATGATTGGAGATTCAATTTTTGCTTTTACTAGCTCTTCCAAAACTTCCATTCCATCCATTACAGGCATTTTAATATCACAGAAAATAATATCATATGCTCCTGTAGATGCTTTATCAAAACCTTCTTTTCCATTCTCAGCTTCTTCCACTTCAAAGTCTTCGAATTCTAAGATTTCTCTCAATGCTCTTCTAATTGCTCTTTCGTCGTCTATTATTAATATTTTACTCATTTTTTTATTTTTTTTTACCGCAGAGTTGCACTGAGTTTGACACAGAGTATCACTGAGTTTTTTTTTTCTGCGAGACTCTGTGTATTACTCCTTTTACTCTGTGGTTCAATTTCTACTGTTTTTTTTTTACAGCAGAGTTGCACTGAGTTTGGCACAGAGTATCACTAAGTTTTTTTTCTCTGCGAGACTCTCTGTATTACTCCTTTTACTCTGTGGTTCAATTTCTACTGTTTTTTTTTTACC
>CANGHX010000240.1 GCA_947453715.1 Flavobacteriales bacterium
AAAAGAAGTACAATTAATATCAGATTCCGTAGCTCAGTTGGTAGAGCAATACACTTTTAATGTATGGGTCCTGGGTTCGAATCCCAGCGGGATCACATGTTGAGAAATCAAATCATATCAAAACCCTTGTAAAACGTTCATTTTACAAGGGTTTTTCTTTTTGCAATAGATCAAAATAAATCATTCTATATCAAATTTTTGGTGAGTAATTCGGTGAGTTAACTGATTGTTTAAGTGAGTAACACACCATTGACTCACCAGAAACCTCTGAAACGGATATAAAGAGAAGGGTTCAAGTTTTGAAGATCTCGTACAATTTTTAAAGAGCTCATATTATAACTAATTATTATCTGAGCTTAAAATGAAAAGTAAATGACACAAATTCAAACATTGAATTTTTCAGGTGGAAATTTAATGTTTGAGATATAGAAATTAGATTTTAAAAAAATAGTACTTAGTTCGCATTGTTTTTTGTAGCATAACGCGGTTAAAATCTACCACATTTTCTATATATTTGTTTATGTCAAAAAAAACGCAAATTTTACTTTTACATATTTTGGTTTGGATTCAATTTTTGATTCTTCCATTAGTCTTTTTTCCCGCGCCTTTTGAATTAGTTAAAAATGGAGATGCTGGAATGTTCATTGTAAGTTATCTTTTTACAAATGCTTTTTTAATTTTTATTTTTTATTTCCATTATTTATACGCTATACCTGCATTTTATTTCAAACATCAATATTATTCTTACGGCGCTATAATTACTTGTTTTATAGTGCTTTCAATTATTTTAGCTTTTTTAACCAAAAACAATCATCTTTCTAGGTTTTTAGCGGAAGGAGAAAATGATCCACCTGTCATAGGGAGTGTTTTAATTCGATTAATCATTGTTTTAGTTGCATCTTTTGGATTGAGAATTTACCAAAGATGGAGAGAAACTGAAATTGAAAAATCAAATGTTGAATTGTCCTACTTAAAAGCTCAAATTAATCCTCATTTTTTATTCAATACTTTGAATGGAATTTACGCTTTAGCGGTAAAAAAATCAGATGAAACTGCTGGTGCAATTGTTAAACTATCTTCAATTATGCGTTATGTGATTAATGATGCAAAAGAGGAATATGTTTCCTTGGATAAAGAGATAAAGTATGTTTCAGATTACATCGATTTACAAAAAATGCGTTTAAATAAATACGTAAAAGTAAATTCAATTGTAGAAGGAAACTCGATAGGTAACAGGATTGTTCCGATGTTGTATATTTCATTTATTGAAAATGCTTTTAAGTATGGTGTGAGTACTGAAGGTGAAAGTATAATCGAAATTCAGCAAACTATTTTCAGAAATGAACTAACAATAAAAGTGAAAAACACTATTGTTCATCAGAACCAGATAGATTCAAAAGTGGAAGAAACAGGTATAGGCATAGAAAATTCACGTTTAAGATTGGAACAAACCTATGCAGGGAAATTTCAAATGTCAATAGAGAAGAATGAAGATTTTTTCGTGGTTGAACTAAAAATAGAATTAAAATGATTAATTGCATAGCCATTGATGATGAGCCATTAGCGCTTGAAATAATTGAGTTTTTCTGTGAAACAATAATGTTTTTAAATTTACAAAAGACTTTTACAAATGCTGCAGAAGCGGCTAAATATATTTCAACTAATTCAATTGATTTACTATTTCTAGACATTCAAATGCCTGATATTTCTGGAATTGAATTTTATAAACAAATCCAGCAAAACACTATGGTTATTTTTACCACTGCTTATAGTGAATACGCTGTTGAAGGATTTAATTTGAGTGCAATCGATTATTTATTGAAACCATTTGAACAAGAACGTTTTAAGCAGGCTGCAGACAAAGCTCAATCCTATTATAATTTTTTATATCAAACGGAAAAAAACACAATTCAGTACTTATATGTTCGTTCCGAATATAGCTTGGTGAAAATTCCTTTCAATGAAATTCTCTACATTGAAACATTGGATGATTACATTAAAATTCATCAATTAGGTAAAAAACCAGTATTAACATTGATGAGTATGAAAAGTATCAATGAAAAATTACCTGATACTGAATTTATTCGTGTTCATCGTTCTTACATTGTACCTTTTAACCGAATTGAGTCGGTCAGAGGGAAAGTGATTAGTATGGGGATAACTGAAATCCCAATAGGTAAAAGTTACGAAGAAGTATTCTTTAAGGCGTATGTTTCGAAATCATTTTAATATTTTATTAACACTTATTTTATTTTTTTAACACATCTTTAAAGTCTTTGGTTTAAAGGTTTTGATGAAATAAAAAATTAGTTTAGTATTTTCATTAGCTAAATTGATTCACTAAACCTTTTTAGTTTTTTTTGAAAAGTTCGAAAATTATGTTTTAACTTTGTCCCATAGATTTAGTGTAATTAAAACAAATTTATGGTAACGAAAATAAACTATTCCCCAATAAGGCGTTATTGCGTCTTATTACTACTCTTGTGTGTCGCCCCCACACTCTTTTCACAAACGAAGCAAATTTTATCTTCAACTGAAGTTGAAATGATAGCAAAAAGTAACGTTGAATTAGAAAAACAATCTTTTGAAAATGTTTTTACAGATTTTGAACTTGTATTTGATAAAAATATAAGTAAAGAAGTTTTTGAAAAACATTCTCAAAATTTCTCTTCAATTATACTAAATGCATCATTGTTGACTATTACAGTAAAAAAAGATGATACTTATTTGGTTGAAAAATTAATTCAAGATTTCGAAAGTTACGGAATCAAGTTAAAAACAAGAAAATCAGTCGATTTTAGATTTAATTAAATGAAATTTTATTCAAATTATTTGAATAGCGTTAAAGGGATTTTAGCGCTATTAGTACTATTATTATTTCCATTTGAAGCAGTTTTAGCTGCACCTGTAAATGATGATCCATGTAGTGCTACAATATTAACAGTTAACACAACGTGTTCATTTACAACCTATGACAATACATCTGCAACAGCATCTGCAGGTATTCCAGCTTCAGGATGTGGAACGTATACAACTGGTGATATATGGTTTCAAGTAACTGTTCCAGCAAATGGAGTTTTGATGGTAAATACACAAGCAGGAACATTAACAGATGCAACAATGACATGGTATACTGGTACGTGCGGTTCTCTGACTAAGATTTTTTGCAATACAACACATGTTGGAGCAACGAATATGCCCTTGTTGGCAAAAGCAAATTTAACACCAGGAGCTACTATTTGGATCCGAATTTTTGGAGATAGTGGTACATTTGGTACTTTTGGAATATGTGCTTCTTCACCTACTCTTCCAGCCCAAAATGCATCTTATCCAGCAGGTGATGATTGTTCAAATGCACCGACAGTATGTAATTTAGATGGTTATTACGGAAGTACCTCTTCAGTTTACACACCCACAAACACTTCAAGTTGGCCAGCATTTTCTACTGGTTGGAGTTTAGATAATGATTCATATGTATCATTCGTTGCGGCTTCAACTTCTATTACTTTTAATTTATGGGTAACTTCAACAAATTCAAGTAATGGTTGGAGTATTCAAATGGCAGTTTTTGGAACTTCATCTTGTGGTAATGGTACTTATGTTCAGAAATTTAACTACAACCCAACAGCTAGTTCTCAAGAGTTTACTCAAGGTCCAATATCATTAACAGCAAATAGTTTAACCATAGGACAAACGTACTATATTTTAGTTGATGGTTATGCCGGAGCTCAATGTGATTATGTAATCGGACTTCCAGCAGGAGGTGGAGGTATTCAATTAGCACCGTCATTAGCAATTACTTCAAATGCAGTTAGTAACACTATATGTGCCGGAGCTACAGTTAATTTCACTTCAGTTGCTACTGCTCCAGGTACAGCCCCCACTTATCAATGGCAATTGAATGGTTCAAATATTCCAAGTGCCACATCTTCAACATATTCAACTTCTTCACTTACAAATGGTGATCAGATAACATGTGTTTTAACTTCAAATGCAGCTTGTACTTCAACAAATATTGCAACATCAAATACAATTACAACAACTGTAAACCCTACGGGGGCACCAAGTGTTTCAATTTCAGGAAATGCTACAATTTGTGCTGGAACTTCGACAACATATACAGCTTCAATTACAAATGGTGGTTCAACACCAACATATCAATGGAAGAAAAATGGAAGTAACATTTCTGGAGCAACTTCATCAACTTATGTAACTTCAACTTTAGTTAATGGTGATGTTTTAACATGTGATATAACTTCAAATGCTACTTGTTTAACTACAACAACTGCAACTTCGAATTCGATTACATTAACAGTTAATCCTGTAACAGTAATTTCTTCTCAATCAACAGCTACGCAAACAGTTTGTATTAATGGTTCTTTCGCTTCAATTTCAGTTACAGCAACTGGAACAGGTTTATCTTACCAATGGTATTCAAATA
>CANGHX010000241.1 GCA_947453715.1 Flavobacteriales bacterium
ACACTGTAATGATCTTCTAAATTTGGTGAGGTCCAATTATAAGTTCCTTGGTATTGCTCACGACTAACACCAAACAGATAATCACCTTTCAAATTTAAATTTGGACTCACACTTAATGTATCGTTTGAAAGCGGAACGAATTTTTTACTGTCCAAATGATAAACAAAAAGGTCGTTTTTCTTCTCATCTTTTTTTAATTCTATCAATTGTTGAGGTTGTAAACGTTTATCCTTGTAATGCCAAATATCCAAGTTTACTTTTTCACTTTCGGTAATAGTATCTTTTGGAGTCTGCTTTGGTTTTTCATCTATACCAAAATAAAGTTTTGTTCCATCTTCCGTGAATGAAGGCATTCTGTTTTGAGTAATTGCCTTTCCTTTCGGTAAAAAAGATGCCGAAGTATCTACTAAAGTTGACCAAGATTTAGTTGCCAAATCATAGAAAGCCAAATTCATTAATTTGTTTTTATTCGTATCAACACTTGTTAAAAAAGCTCCTTTTGATTCTTGTTTGTTAAATATAAAATCTGAAAGATGTGTGAATTTTGTTTTATCGAGTATATATTTTCCTGATTGAGTTTCTAAAACCGCTAATTGAAAAGAATCCTTTTTAATTTTTTGATGAACAGTCAAAGCAACATATGTTCCGTTTTCAGAAAGACTGAAATTAGTTATGTCTTTATATTGGTATTTTTTGTTGTTCGAAGGATTGTAAGCTGTGAAAAGTTTCCCATCCGATTTATATTCTACTGGTTTGTTCTTTTTAAACAAATAATGCTTTTTTTTCTTTTTTGCATTTCCTTTTAACTCATTAGAATCTACTGTATAACCAATCCATTCGCCGTTTTCAGGAATTTCAACTTCTTTTACATTTGCAATTTTTACTAATGAATCATTTTCTAAAAAATAAATACCTAATGAATCTTTTGGCCACTTGGTTTTATCTATTTTTTTGATTTCACACGTTCTCAAGGTATCATAACCTGGAGAAATTTTAAAAACTAGACATTTATTATCACCCGTAAATGTAGGCTTTTGAGCTCTTGGAATAGAGTCTAATTTTGACGTTTTAACATTGTAAATGTAAACATATCCGTCTCCTTTTAAGGGAGTTACAAAATAACTGATATAATTTCCATCATTTGAAATAGCTTGGTATTCGATTTTTTTCCAAGAAGAATAAGCTGAATGATCAATGACTTTTTTTTGTCCAAATAACGTGATTGTTAAACCAAGAAATAAAAATGATAGTAAATTTTTCATTTGTTTAAATGCTAATAATTGACCAAAAGTAATAAAGTCAATCTTGTAATGAAAATTAATTGAAAATATTACAACCTTTTAATTAATTTATTCGTTAAGTGATTAGTAAATCAAATTACTTAAACATGAAAACATTTTATATCCAGTCTTTTTTTTATTTTCTATTTTCATTTGTTGGTTTTGGTCAAAATCCAATAACATTTAGAGATGTTTACAACTTTGATATTGGTGATGAATTTCAATCAAAAACAGAAAATATCCCTCCAAATGCTCAAAGGTTATCGATTACTTCAAAATCATTTTCTCAAGCAAACGATACTGTTTTCTATACCTATCATTATGATAATTACTATTCAGTTGTTGATTATTCAAGCAATCCGCCACATTTAAATTATTATTTTTCTCAAGGCGATAGCGCAGTATTTTATACGAATTTAGATTCAACTTTAAATGAAGCGTATTTTTTAGATTATACCTTAGATAGCTGCAACACTTTTACTGATAGTACTTATTACGATGAGTTCTATTGTAATAATTTGGCATATAACTATATAGAATGTATAAGTTGTTGTTTTGAAGGACAGAATATTGAAACAAAATATGGTGTTGGATTAGGTATAATTTCAAAAAAATGGATTTATGCTGCTGAAAATATAAATCAATATTCTCGCCTTTTCTATTTTAAAAAAGATACGATTGAATGTGGTACCATAGACTCTTATAATCAAATTCAAAAAATTCAACTCGATGAAGCTTTCACTTTTTACCCAAATCCAACTAAATGTAAATTGAATTCTAAATCATTAAAAGATGGAATCAATATTTGTTTTTACAATTATAATGGTTTATTAGTGTATTATACTTCAGTACAAAATAATGAAATCGATATTTCGACTTTACCAAATGGAATTTATTTCCTAGAATTTACTATTGAAAACACTATTTATAGAGAAAAAATTATCATTCAATAAATGTTCGAGTTGAAATAGTATTATTAATCACAAAAAGTTCTGCAAAACATTTATAATCAAGAGGAATTTTCTCATATTTGTATTCGTAAATATATAATTCCATTCATTATACTTCCAAAAAATTGTCATGAGCAAGCAGTTCTCTTTAATCGTTTTTTCATTTTTATCTTTTATTCTTTTTCAAAGCTCGAATTGTTTCGCTCAAGAAAAAGCTATTTACGTTGGTATTGATGGAAGATTCAATAAATTTTACACATTTATAGAAGTTGTAAATGAAGTTGCTTTTGTAGAAGTAATGAATGAACCTAAATCAGGATTAGTAAGAAAATTATACGAAGAAAAAATCACTAAAAATTCAAATACGTTCGTTCCATACAAAACCGATCGAATTGAAATCAATGCCGATTTTACAAAAATTACTTTTCAAACTACAAACAAAGACAAAGTTACTACTCACGTAATTGCTCTAAGTCCTTTTCTAGATGATATACAAGTATTGGATGCCGAAAGAAATAAAGCTTATTTCAACGATAAAACAATCAGTGATATTTCTTATTTAGACAGTGTAATCGGAAAAGGAAACTACTTAGAAAGTCAATATTATTCGTACATTGAAAGCTACCGTTCTGACGAAAAAGATGCCCAACTTTCTCAAAAAGCATTTAAAGATTCATTAAATAGAATTTCAACCAACGTGATTTCAAAAATCTTAAAACGTGATTTACCTTATATTGAATTTATGAATTCATACAATGCTAAAACTACGTATACAAAAGAAGAGATTGAACTTTTTTTGAAAAAAGCTGATTTCACTAAAATGGGTGAAACAAAGATTTTAACTCAAATTATTGAAAGATCTGGAGATACATTTTTAGCTTATTTGGATGAATCAAAATTTCTTACGAATAAGAAAAACTCTTTATCTCGCGAATTTAAAGATGTTGGGTTTTACAAATTGAATAAAGAGTTTCATAAACGAATTAAAAAAGCGCTTTCTAATATTACAATTAAAAGTAAAAGTAAGCATACAATTAAGCACTTAATGCGAAAAGCTCACACGAAACGTGTTATCTACAGAACGCTACCAATCATTGGATATGGTGTTGCTGTTTACTTTATTGTAACGTTGATTTAGATTTTCAAAAGAATATTGATTTTAAATATAGAATTATACAGACTATTTATAACAAAAAAGGCTACGAAATTCGTAGCCTTTTTAATTTATATAACCTTTATAAATTACTGTTTCGCTAACTCAATCTTAGCATCACCTTCCTCAACCAAATCGATTACGAAAGCCGAATCACCTAAGGTGTTGAATGAAATTTCAGTTGCTAATACTTCGTTACAAACATATGCTTGATTTTCAGCAATTGCTTTTTGGATTTCTGGAGAACATTCAACAGTTAATGCAATTTTATCTGTTACTTCGAAATCAGATTCTTTACGTAAGTTTTGAACTCTATTGATCAATTCTCTTGCGATTCCTTCTGCTCTTAATTCTTCGCTGATAGTAACGTCTAAGGCAACTGTTAAATCACCTTCTGTACTTACTAACCATCCTGGAATATCTTGCGCTAAAATTTCGAAATCGGCTAAATCTAATTGAATGTTTTCACCATCGATCATTCCGTTCCAACCTGCATTTTTCTCAATTGTTGCAATGTCTTCCGTTGTGAAACCTTTTACTAATTCAGCAATTGCTTTCATTTGTTTACCGTACTTCGGTCCGATTGTTTTGAAGTTCGCTTTGATGCTTTTTACAATTACGCCACTTCCTTCTTCTAACAAACGTAATTCTTTCACATTCACTTCTGATAAAATCAAATCTTGAACGTGTATAATGTTATCTGAGAATGTTTTACTTAATGTAGGTACCATTATCGTTTGCAATGGCTGACGAACTCTAATTTTTTCTTTCTTACGAATTCCTAATACCAATGATGAAACGCGTTGCGCAATGTTCATTTGATTTTCCAATTCTGGATTTATCAATGCTTCATTTACTTTCGGGAAATCTGCTAAGTGAACTGAAGTAGCTGCGTGTCTATTCGTTACTGCATTTAAATCAGAGAACAATTGATCCATGAAGAACGGAGCAATCGGCGAACCTAAAATTGCCACTATTTCTAAACATGTATATAATGTTTGGTATGCAGAAATTTTATCAGTTGTAAAATCTCCTTTCCAGAAACGTCTTCTA
>CANGHX010000242.1 GCA_947453715.1 Flavobacteriales bacterium
AACGGTATTGTTATCTGATATGTTGTACAAATCGAAAGATCTTCCGAGTGATGTTTCTGTTAAACAAATGTTGCTTCGTTTCTCACCACAAAATTTATCATTGGAACAATTATCTGCTAAAATGGGTAAATCTGATTTCCAAATGGCTGGTAAAGTAGATAACTATTTAGGTTATGTTTTCAGAGATGAGTTATTGAAAGGTAATTTCACATTCAACAGTTCGAATTTAGATTTAGACGAATTAATGGGGTCTTCTACTTCTTCAACAGCTCCGGCTGCAACTCCTGAAGCAACAGCTACTACTTCAACAGAAGCTTCAGAACCATTCTTAATTCCAAACAATGTTGATTTCAATTTAATGACTTCAATCGCGAATTTGAAATACAATGGAATCACTATTAAAAACATGACGGGTGGAGTTAAAATGAAAGAAGAAGTTGCAACATTGGATAATTTGAAAATGAATGCAATGGGCGGAACAATCATCTTGAAAGGAAATTACAACACGAAAGAACACACAAAACCTGTTGTAGATTTCGGTTATGATTTAGCGAATATCGATATTCAAGAATTGGTAACTAACTTCTCAACGATTGAAACATTGGCTCCAATTGCGAAGTATTCTAAAGGTAAAATCAGTTCACAGTTTGATATGAAAACTGCTATGAACGATAAGATGGAACCAATCTATAATACTTTAAATGGAGGTGGTAATTTGTTCTCAAATTCTGTTACTGTATCAGGTTTCAAACCGTTACAAAAAATTGATGAAGCTTTAAAAATGAATAAATTATCAACTCAAACGATAAAAGATCTAAAAGCATTCTTCAAATTTGCAAATGGAAAGATTACTGTAACTCCTTTTGACGTGAAATTGGGTAAAATTTTAACGAATGTTTCTGGTTCAACTTCATTCGAACAAGACATCGATTACAAATTAAAAATGAACATACCGAAAGAAGAGATTCCAGCAAGTATGATTAAAATTGTAGAAGATCAAATTAAAAAAGTTAACAGTTTAGCACCAAAATTAAAGTTAGCTGAATTACCAAATGTGATTCCAGTTGACGTATTAGTTGGTGGAAAAGTAACGGATCCAAAAGTTACTACAAACATGAAAGAAGCTTTATTGGCTGCTACTGGAAATTTAAAAGATGCTGGAAAAGCGTTGGTTAATCAGGCTAAAGATTCTGTTAAAACAATCATTAACAACAAGGTGAATGAAGTGAAAGAAGATTTCACAGCTAAGAAACAGCAAATTATGGCTCAAGCACAGAAAGAAGCGAATCAGGTAAAAGCTGAAGCTAAAAACGCTGCTGATCAAGTTCGTAAAGAAGGTGATAAACAAGCAGATCAATTGGTTAGCGATGCTGGTAACAATCCTTTAAAGAAAAAAGCTGCGGAATTAGCTGGAAAACAACTAAAATCAGAAGCGGAGAAAAAAGCTTCTAAAATTGAATCTGAAGCGAATAATAAAGCGGATCAAATAATGAGTACTGCTCAGAATAAGGCTGATGCGTTGAAATAGGTTATTTTTTATTATTAATAGAATTAGGCTGTCCGTTATGGGGGCGGCCTTTTTTTTTGAACCATCCCAATGTGAAATGCGGGACAAGTTATAAGGCATTTATGGTTGTTTGTTTGGTTTGCTGTGTGTGTTTTTTTTGAACCATAAAAGGCATATTAGGTCATATAAGAGTGTTGGTTTGAATTGTTGTGTGTGTGTTTTTTGAACCATAAAAGGCATATTAGGTCATATAAGAGTGTTGGTTTGCTGTGTGTGTTTTTTGAACCATAAAAGGCATATTAGGTCATATAAGAGTGTTGGTTTGGTTTGCTTTGTGTGTTTTTTGAACCATCCCGATGTGAAATGCGGGACAAGTTATAATGCATATTAGGTCATATAAGAGTTAGTGTTTGGTTTGGCTGTATGTTTTTTGAAATAGAAGTTAAGAGTTGAAAGTTAAAGGTTAAGAGCTAGAGTTTATAATTTGAGATGATTCTTTATATTAATATTTAAGCTAGTCAGACTGAGTAGTGATTTGAATTGTAACGAAGTGAAAATTTAAAGCACGTATCGAAGGCTGATGTGCTGTATGTGTTTTAAAACTTCCAGAAATCATTATTTTCCTAGGTCGGGGATCATCGTTTCAGTTTAATATTATCTAATAGATATAAAGTTTATTATTATTGAAGTTCAATAAATTAGTTGAGAGTTAGCAATTGAAAGTTAAAAGTAAAATTTTGAATTTTGGATTTTGGATTTTTAACTCTCAACTTTTAACTATCAACTTTCAATTATTAACTTATTTCCTCTTGTTTTAATTCAACTTTTTTCTTATCTTCAGGTAACAAATTAAAATCAATGAATACTTTATACCTAAAATCGATTGATCACCGAGATGAAAAAAGGATTGCTATCTATTTTGAGAAAAATGATGAAACTATCAGAAAATTAAAGAATGGTTTTCCAAGTTTAAGATGGAGTAAAACATTAAGTGTTTGGCATATTAGAACTCAACGTTCAAGTTTAGCAGATTTATTTAGAATCTTCAAAGGAAATTATTGGATTGATTATTCTGATTTGAATCCATACATCGTTCAAGAATATAAAAATTCAAAAAAAGAAACGAAAATCACTTATCAATTTTCAGAAGCCACTTTATCATTAATTCAAAAATTTCAAAACCATTTAAAGTCTAAACGTTATGGTGATTCAACAGTAAAAACCTATACGGAAGCATTAAAAGTTTTTATTAAGTTTTATGAAAACAAACCCATTGAAGAAATAACAAACGTAGATATTATCCACTTTAACAATGAATATATTTTAAAGAATAAGCTTTCTGAATCCTATCAAAATCAGATGGTCAATGCTTTGAAATTATTTTTTCAAGTCATTCATAACAAAATAATTATCATAGAATTAATTGAACGACCTAGAAGAGAAAAACGATTACCCAATGTATTAAGTAAAGAAGAAGTAAAACTTATTTTAAGTTCCTTGGTGAATATTAAACATCAGACGATGCTTTCCTTGATTTATTCCTGCGGATTACGATCTGGCGAATTATTAAGTTTAAAACCTAATCAGATTGATTCAAAACGAAATGTATTATTGGTTAAACAATCAAAAGGTAAAAAAGATCGAATAGTTCCATTGAGTAATAAAACTATAGAAATGCTTCGAAAATATTACCTTATGTACCGTCCAACCACCTATTTATTTGAAGGACAAACAGTAGGCGAAAGATATGACGAGAGAAGTTTACAAAGAGTGATTAAAAAAGCTGTTTCTTTAGCCAAAATCAACAAACCAGTAACATTACATTGGTTGAGACATAGTTATGCAACTCATTTACTAGAAGCTGGGACAGACATACGATACATTCAAGAAATATTAGGTCATAATAGCACTAGAACAACAGAAATTTACACCCATGTAAGCACCCGAAATTTACAACAAATCAAAAGTCCATTTGACGATTTATAAGTTAAAAAAAACATCGATAAAAATAAGTTCAAAATTATTTGTTGAATTGCGAAATTAAAATTAGTTTTGAAAAAAGATAAATTGCCTAATCATTCTGTGACTTAGAATGGCGAAGCCATAATGTTTAATAAAGAAATAACAAAATTACACCCCAAAAATGCCTAAAAAAATTACACTCATAAAAACCCCAAAAAGTTCGCCAATTCAACCAAATATGATATCAAACCGAAACATTTGTACGCATATAAGTTAGTTAGCAAAAATTTGACAACCGCGATTTGAAGCCCATTCTTATTTTGAACGTACACTCAGATTTTTAATAAATGGAATAAGCCCTTTTTTAAGTAAACTGAGAAGTTTAGTTAAATTTTAAGTCTGTCTCACGGAAACCGTGCAAATCGGTGATTTGTGACGTGAGACGTCAGACAGACTTAATGAAGTTACAGGAAAAAATTGAGATTATCAAGTTTTGGAGGTAACTAAAGGGCTTATGAAAAGTTTGAAAATCTGAGTATCCATTCAGTTTTAATCGCACAACGCCTACATTAAATGTAAACGCAATACGATGAAAACCCAATAAGAACGGGCTGTGTTTAAAGATGGATTGGAATCCATGTCGCGGTGCCAAACTACGTATTATTTCAAGAGAATAATTATAAATGAAAAATAGTATATTTAAAAAATCCAACGGGGAAAAAATAAATATTAAATGGAAATAATACTTCTGCTAACACTGGTTAGGCGAAAGATGGGAAAAGTCTTAATTAAAGAAAGAAATATGATTAAAAATAGAGAGATGATCTTAAATCAATTTTTTGCTTCCACCCCATCCTTCGCCTAGCCAGATAACGTTATAAGCAATCTGTACGAAACTGAAAAAACTATTACATAAAACAAATTAGGAATTTAAAA
>CANGHX010000243.1 GCA_947453715.1 Flavobacteriales bacterium
AATAGATCATTTTTGTATTTTGAGAAGTTGTATTTATCATTATTTTAGACTTACTATTAATTACTTCAACTTTTTGTGATGAAAAATCTTTTTCTCTGTATTTTATTATTGTCACTTTTCTTCAGTTGTGAACAAAAAAAGAAATCTACAGCTTTTGAAAAAGTAAATATTCTGCAATTAAAAAAATTAGTTGACACGCTTCATCCTCAGAAAACATATAATCGCTTAAAATTTGGTTATGACGAAAATGTGATTGATAGTATTTATCAACCTTTTCTAGAAAAATTAAACTATCAATTCAAAAATCAATTAGCTATTCAACATGCTAATTATTACCAATTAATCAATCAGAAAAATTATAAATCCCAAATATTTGCCTTATTCGCACAATCAAATGCTTATTATTTTTTAGGCGAATATCAAAAATCAATAGAATGTGCACGGAAACAAATTCAATTGTCAATTAATCATAATTATGAAGATGAATTGGCTCAAATTTATGACAATCTTGCGGATTTTGAACAAGTCATCGGAAATGAAACAAGCAGTCTAAAAGCTAGATTAAAAGCTCTAAAAATTACTGAAAAACAAAACGATAAAAATCGCTACTACTCAATAAAATATGGATTAGCGACAAACTATCAAAGGCAAGAAAATTGGAAAAAGGCTATTCAAAATATGAAGGATGTGCTTGATTTTCACATTAAATCGAATGCTGAAGCATCAGAAATAGCATCAGACAATTCATTTCTTGGCGGTCTTTATTGCAGTAACAACCAACTAGACAGCGCATTGTTTTATTCTTTATTATCTGAAAAACAATATGCGAAAATTAATAACATTTATGGTAAAAGTGAATGCTACAATAATTTGGGGTTAATTTATTTCAAGTTAAAACAATATGATAAAGCCTTGAAAATGTATAACAAATCATTATCATTAGCTGTTAAACCTTCAACAATAAATACAACATTATACAATCGTGGCAATTGTTATCTTTCTTCAAATAATTTTATTGAAGCTGAAACTGATTTAAAGAAAGTTCTTGAAAGTATAAAATCAAATGAATTTCAAGCTTTAAGTCAAAAATGTTACTACGCTTTGTTTAAAATTGAATCGTCAAAAAATAATCCTAAAAAAGCACTGGAATACCATTTAAAATATTCATCTATAAATGATTCAATCAAAAATTCTCAAAAAACAAATTACATTAATGAATTGCTTATAACATATGAAAATGACAAAAAAAATAAAGAAATTAAACTATTACAAAAGCAGAAGACTGTCGAAAAAGAAAAAGCGACTATACTCTTGTTAATTTTAATTCTTGTAACATTATCCTTTCTGTTTCTATATTTTAGAAATCAAAAGAACAGACAACTTTTAATTGCGAAAAATAAAATTCAAGAAATTGAAATCGAAAACTTTACAAAAAAAATAATTTATAAAAATTCAATCATTGATGAACTAAATTCAGAATTAACAGCTGAAAATATAGATTCATCTTTTGAAGTCATTTCAGAGATAGAACGATTAACTAAAATGAAAATTTTAACTGAAAATGATTGGGAACAATTTCAGGTCGATTTTGAAAAAATATTCCCTCACCTCATCTTCAAAATAAAACAAAAGATAACTGATCTAAGTGCAGCAGAATTAAGATTATTTTTATTGATAAAACTTAAAATTTCAACAAAAGATATTGCTTCTATTTTAGGGATTTCAACCGATAGCGTCAAAAAAAGTAGATATCGATTAAAGAAAAAATTAGCACTTGATGAAAATCTAAGTCTTGATGATTTTGTATTAAGATTTAAATAGAAGCGAATTTTTTAAATTTAAATCCGCTTCTATTCATAAGTTTATTGCTTAATTAATTTTGAATGAAATGCCTTTCCATTGATGTTTGCTTTCAAAACATAAACACCTGCATTTAATTCAGATATGTTTAGCTCATTCGCATTATGATCTATCATTTTTGTATATACAATTAAACCTTTCATGTCAAAAATTTGAACTTCAAAAGAGCTTAAGGTATTTACTTCTATATAAATCAACCCATTCGTAGGATTCGGTGAGATTTTCATTCGATCTACTATATCATTTTCTCCTAATGCATTAATTGCACAATTGGAGACAATCATTTGTTGATTAGACGAATTTGAACAACCTAATTCTGAATAAGAATATCCGATAGTAAAACTACCTAAACCAGAAACTTGTGGATTAAACATACCATTTGACACTCCTGTTCCAGTGTAAGTACCTCCTACTGGTGTTCCTCCGTTTAATTGACTTGGAGAAGCATTTAAACAAATACTGTCAGCTACTAAATTCAACGTCACAACAGGAATAGAATTAACAGTAGCCATCACTAATTGACGAGGAGAACTTGTGATACCATTATCTGTTGCATCTACATAATAAGATGTTGTTGCTGAAATATTTGGCGTAGTAAAAGAACTTCCCGTTCCTATTGAAGTTCCACCGCTTAAATTAGCATACCAATTAATCACACCTGAAGAAGCTGTTGCACTTAAAGTAACCGTTCCCAAACCACATCTAGAACTAGGAGTCACTGAATTTATTGATGGTGAAGTTGGTGGATTCGTTGAATAATTACAAAAAACATAATTCAACGTATCAACTAAAGGAGTTGATCCTATAACACCTGATCCGACTGAAGTTTCTATATAATCACCAGTTAATTCCCAGATGATTGCACCTCTAGCATTATTTGACATGATGTATTCCGCTTTTTTCCCTACTGATTTTTTATTATCAAAAGAAACAAATGTTCCTGCTGCAGTCGTTCCACTTTTACCAAGTAAATAGGGTACTTGAGCTGCTTGATCCCAATATTCATTAAACAAATTAGAATTTTTCATAACATTATAATATAAAGGCGAACCTTCATCTTCAACATATAACGATGAATTTGCGGTGCAATTCGTAGTTCCATATAAACTTGTTGCTCCCATTTGGGATCTCCCATAAAATCCAATGCCTAAATTAATTTTTGTTGAAGGAACAGCATATGTTTGCGTCAATAAATTAAATGCAGCATTTAAATTAAAGGATGGATCTCCTTGCCCTGGAGCAAATAAAGGACTATTGTGATTTGCTTTACAATCCCAACCACCAAAGAAATCATAAGTCATCAAATTGATCATATCTAATAAAGGTACAACTTGATTCCAATTTATATTTGAAGCATGAGAAGCACTTGCACCAAAACAAGCTGATAATTTATAGGATTTATTCAATTTTAAACCTTGACTTGTAATTGAATCTTTAATCTGTTGAAGAAGTAATGTAAAATTTTGTTTATCGTTAACCGTCCCTGAATGTTCAACAAAACCAGGATATTCCCAATCGATATCAATTCCATCAAAATTATATTCCCTTAGTAAACGATTACACTCTCCAGCGAAAACAGCCCTTTTATTTGCACTAGCTGCAATTGATGGGAAATTATCAGACAACGTCCAACCACCTATAGAAACCATCACTTTTGTCCCTGCATTATGCGCATTTTGAACAATTGAAGTATTAGGATAATATGATGAAGGTGTAGTTGACCAATTAATTTGACCTTTTAGTAAATTTTCATCTGCCCAAGAATCAGTACTTGAAATTAAACCTGTAGTTTCAGGCTTAAAAAAACAATAATTAATAATTGAATACTTTGCATAATTAATGGAACTTGGGTTTACAAGTTTTGCACGGTCATACCATTGCCAATTAGGAAAATACCCAATTACCTCTTTACATGTTTGAGCATTGATGAATGATGTTATTTTCAAAAAGACAAATAAAAGAATTATAAGATTACTTTTTTTCATAATTATAGATTTTAAATTCTGAAATCAAAAGTATTCGAACCTCTTTTGAATCGCTAAAAACCATAGTAGACAACACTCAGACAAAAATATTTTTGGTGGACAATAAAGTGGACAAAGCAATCTAACAATTTAATTATCAAGAAACAAAAAAGCCAATCTCATTTCTGAAATTGGCTTAAAATATTCTAGAAATATGAATTTTAACTCAATACTGGTGTTTCATATTTTTTAACTACTTGACTTATTTTTCCAAAAATAGAATTTCCTTGTTTATCATTCATTTCGATTTCAATTTTATCTCCGAACTTCATGAAAGGTGTACTTGGTTTACCATCTTTTATGATTTCCAAACATCTAACTTCAGCTAAACAACTTGAACCATCTAAACTTCCTTTGTTCGCAACCGTTCCTGATCCTATTATTGTCCCAGCCATTAAAGAACGAGATTTTGCAGCATGTGCAATTAATTGACCAAAATCAAAAGTCATATCTACACCTGCATTTGGTGAACCAATTTTAGTTGAGTTTAACGTTGAAATCAAGGGTAAATGT
>CANGHX010000244.1 GCA_947453715.1 Flavobacteriales bacterium
CCTGTTCCTCCATATTTTCTCGCAGTATCATCACTTGTTTGAACGAAAGCATCAAATATTGAATCAATTTTATCTTCAGGGATTCCAATTCCCGAGTCGGTTATTGAAAATTTCACTTTAGAAATATCATCATCTTCAAAAACTTGAGTAGCTTCTACTGATATTATGCCGTTTTCAGGTGTGAATTTTACTGCATTGCTAATGAAATTTAGTAAAATTTGTGAGATTCTAACGGAATCAGTTAAAACAAATTCGGGGATAGAATTATCAATGATAGTTTTTAGTTTAATCTTTTTTTCATCAATTTTCACATTAAATGTATTGACAATATTTTCAGTTAATGCTCTTAAATTGACAGGAGCTTGCTCTATTGATAATTTTCCAGATTCAATTTTCGCAATGTCCAAAATATCATTTATAATTACTAATAAAATATCTCCGGAAATCTTTATTGTTTCAATTTGTTGACGTTGTTCTGTATTTAGTTTTTTATCAGTCAGTAATAGATTCGTGAAGCCTAATATTCCATTCAAAGGGGTTCTAATTTCATGACTCATGCTCGACATGAATTCATCTTTTGCTTTAGCCAAATTTTCAGCTATTTCTTTTGATTTGATTAACTGTTCTTCATATTCTTTTCTCATTCTAATATCAGAAGCAACACCTGTATATCCAATAATTTTATTTTCAAAATCTAATATTGGTGATGTTGTTAATTCTATTGGAAATTTTAATCCATTTTTATCGATATAAGTCCATTCGCGTTTATCAAAACCATTTTTCACTGCCTTGTGAATAAATACTTCAAATCCAGGTATTATTGTTGTTTCGTATTCTAGAGAAAGTATTTCAGCATATTCAACAACCTCGTTTAAGTCATGAAAAATGGCGGGACTTGTTTGATTTATTAATTCTTCAGAAGAATAGCCAAGCATTTTTTCAGCAGCTTTGTTAAAAGCTATTATAGTACCTTCTAAATTTGTTGAAATAATAGATTGTTCGGTCGAATTTAGAATGGATTTTTGAATAGTAGTAAGTGATTTTATTTGATTTTGATTTTCCTTTATATTATTGATCATATTTTGAAGCGCTATTCCAAAGTGGTCATTGTTTGAGCTTAAATGTATATTGTCTTCAAAATTTCCATTTCCTACATTTTCTGCAATTGTAATTTTTTCCTTAAAATTTTCTATTAATTGTTCAATAGATTTTAATAAACCTGTTGCATTTTCTTTTTTATTAAAATCAAATTGAATATTTCCTTTTGCAAGATTATCTAAATAACTTGAAACTATTAATGGATCTTCCCCTAAAATATGGTTAAGTCTTTTTATTATTGAATTTCCAAAGTAAAATGCTATAAATAAACAAAATATAGCTAAAATAATAATGATTGAATAAGCATAATTTGTAAATTTTGAACTTGATTCACTTGCATGATGAAGCATCCTTTCAATTATATTCTCTTCAATATTTAATATTCGATTAGATGATATTGAAATATAATCGTATTGAGTATCAATTTCTGAACTAATGTTTTTATTTTTTAGTATTTCAGAAATGTTTTGTTTTTCATTTTGTTTTAATTGAATTTTTTCATTAGTTAATTCAATTTGTTTTTCAAGAAGAATAAGAAGTTTTGTTTTATATGTTTTTTCAATTTGAATCATATTATTCACTAACAACTTTTTTCTTCTCAAAAAATCATTTCCCCAATTTTTTTGATTGGCTATAGTATGGATACTATGTAAGTTAGATTGAATTGAGTTTTTAGCCTTTTCATGCTCTATTTTCCAATCTTTAACTTGAAAATTTGCATCAGATTCTAATAATTCCATCATTATAAATTGCTCTTGCAATAAATTATGTTTAGAGTTATTAATCGCTTTTGTTAAATCAAATGATTTTTGAACATCAAGCTGCCTTATTGACATTTGATTGATTAAACTAAATATGGTAAATGCTAATACAATTAATAAACTTGTTAAAACACCAAAGCCAGCAATAACCTGTTTGTTAACTGGCAAAGCTTGTATTCTATTTGAAAATATTCTTTTGAGTATTTCTTTCATTCTATATTTATCAATAATGAATTAATTTTTTTGCTTAATTCATTTGAATCAAACGGTTTAGACATGTAGTCGTTCATTCCAATTTCTTTGCATTTGGTGATTACAGAGTTTGTAACATCTGCTGTTAATGCAATAATCGGAATTGTTTTTTTCTGCGGATCTTCTAAATTTCTGATTTTTATAGCCGCATCATAACCATCCATTTCAGGCATCATTAAATCCATTAATACCAAATCGAAATGTTCATTTTTTACAGCTTCAAAAGCTAACAAACCATTTTCTACAGTAGTAACGTCATAGTTAAATTGAGCTAAAACAGTTTGAGCTAGTAATTGATTGATTAAATTGTCCTCAGCTAATAATATTTTATAATTTTTTGCAGATACATCTTCATGTACTACTGTTTTGCTTACATCGTCAGAGTATAAATTTTGAGAATCTTCTTGTTTATATTTTTTAAATGGAATAATTACGGTAAAGGTAGTACCGAGATTAACTTCACTTTCAACAGAAACTTCTCCGCTCATCAATTCAATAATTTTTTTCACAATCGTTAATCCTAAACCTGTTCCTCCAAATTTACGAGCTGTATCATCACTTGTTTGAACAAATGGTTCAAATACAGAATTTAATTTTTCAGATGGAATTCCAATTCCAGTATCACTAACTGATATTTGTAAAGTAGTAGTTTGTTCGTCTTCTGAAATTGGTTGAATTTTAATTTTAATAGTACCTTTTGAAGATGTGAATTTTATTGCATTACTAATGAAGTTGAAAAAAACTTGTGACATTCTAACTGAATCGCCAAGAACAAATGTTGGAGTAGAGGAAGCAATGTTTATTTCAATGTTTAATTCTTTTTCATTTATTTTAACAGCAAAAGTGTCAATAATTAATTGAGTTAAATCTTTTAAATTTAAAGGGTTACTCTCAAGATTCATCTTTCCAGACTCAATTTTAGCAATATCTAAGATATCATTAATGATCACTAAAAGAATATCACCGGAAGTTTTAATAGCTTCAATTTGCTTTATTTGTTCCTTCGTTAAATTTTTACTTCCAAGAAGTATATTTGTAAAGCCTAAAATTCCATTTAATGGAGTTCGAATTTCATGACTCATGCTGGACATGAATTCATCTTTTGCTTTAGCTAGATTTTCTGCAATTACTTTTGCTGCTTTCAGTTCGTTTTCAATAATTTTACTCTCAGTTATATCCTGAATAACACCGTTTAGTTCTATAACTCTATTCGTAGACTTGTCACGAATGCATTCTCCTAGACCTTGTATGTATTTTGTCGATCCATCATTACAAATTAAACGATGTTCGTATAGAAATTCGTTTTTATTTTTTATGGTATCTAAATAAACATCTTTAATTGTTTGTTTGTCTTCTGGGTGAATTTTTGGTTTGTAAGCCTTTACCAATTCTTGGATATTTTGAGTTTCTTCAATTTCAAAAATGTTAAACATTTCCTTTGACCAAAACACTTCATTTCTTTCAAAATTATAAGTCCAATTTCCTAATTTGGCTATAGATTGAGCACTATTTAAGTATTTATTTGCAGTTTTAATTTTTTGTTCTGACGATTGAAGATTAGTCGACATTTCAATTAAGGATTTTCCTAATTGATCTTTATCTGAAAGCAAATGAATGTTTTTTGAATAATCGGCTTGTCCGATAGCGTTAGCGAAAACAACCTTTTCTTTTAAACTGTAAATCATTCCATTTAGCGCATTTTGCATATCTGCAATTTCATCTGTATGTTGGTTAAAATCAATTGCAACCATTTCACCTAAACTTACCCCATCAATAATTTCTTTTAAGTGAATTAATGGTTTTGAGATGTTCTTTTTAGTGTAAAAAATGGAAGCTAAACTAATTAGTAAGATAGAAATAACAGCAATAAAAACTATTATTGTGAGGTAATGAATTAAATCGTCTTTTTCTATAAAAATTGCTTTTTGACGTTCTAACTTTAATTTTAATAGTTGTCCATATTTTGAGTCATTTTGATTAAAATCATTATTGATATTATTTTCATAAAGATTAACTGCTTTATCAACGGTTTTTTCATCAAAAAAAGCATCTATAGAATTTAATATGTTACCCAATTTAGAGAAGTTTTCAATTATTTTTTTATTCTTTAAAAGAATAGTCTGAATATCGGTACGACTTGTTTTGTCAGTTATTTCTGTTAAAAGATTTTCTAAATTTTTAGATTTCTCTTTAAATTCATTTTTAATGATTTGACTTGCAAGATCTTTGTCGTTCTGATTTGAAAGATATA
>CANGHX010000245.1 GCA_947453715.1 Flavobacteriales bacterium
GAAGGCTTTTGACCTTTTTAAAAGAATGGGGATTTTAAAAGTAGATTATGAGAAAATTGCCGAACTATACGAATGCAGAAATAGCCATTGAAAAGCTATCTGAGTACAGCTTGAATGAATTGCATCCGGTGGGAAAGGAGAAAGCGATTGTTTTTAAATCGGCATTAGGGATAACCGTAGAACACGCAAGTTTACTGAAAGAGGCAATTTACAGAGGCTTGCAGAATAACCCTTGTTCAGAAAAAGTAGGGGATAAATATGGCAAAAGATACTTGGTTAAAATGAAGTTGTGTATATTTGAAAAAGAAGCGGTAGTAATAACAAGCTGGATAATAAAAGAAGGGGAAGATTTTGCTAGGCTTACTACCTGCTACATAAAAAGAAAATAATGAAACAAAAAGCGCTTAAATTATTTGACACCGTTGCAATGTTGAAAGACAGTCCTGAAAACAAAGTGGTAAAGGGACAAGTGGGAACTATTGTAGAGGAACTTCAAAAAGGTATATTTGAAGTAGAATTTGCAGACAAGTATGGGCAAACCATTGCCTCATTTGCAGTTAATGAGTCAGAAGTAATGCAATTGCATTTTGAGATGGAAGAAGCGAGATAATTGATAATTTACAATTGATAAGAGGTCAAAAGTTGGAGGTTGAGAGACCGAAGGCTTTTGACCTTTTTTATTAGGCATAACTAAATAGGTATATTTGTAGGATGAAACACATAATAGAAGCACACCGTTATGTAGACAATGCTAAGGAAATATTGAGGGATAAGGCACTAAAAGAAGATAGTCGTTACCATGATAGGAAATATGTACGTATGGCAGGTCATACAGCTTACCTAGCTATTTTGGTGGCTTTGGATGGATTATTTGGTATTAAGAAAAAAGGAAGGAAGAAGGTTGAGTGGTATCAGGAACAACTAGCCAAATTAGACAAAAAGATGCTTAACAGCTTTTTGAATGCCTATGAAATTTTACATTTAGGTATGGGATACGATGGCGATTTGAGTGCAGTAATAGCTCATGAAGGATTAAAAGAAGCAGAAAAAATTATAAATTGGGTAGAAACAAAGCAAGAACTGGTAAGTAATTAATTGATAATTTACAATTGATAGGTAAAAAGAGGTCAAAAGTTGGAGGTTGAGAGACCAAAGGCTTTTGACCTTTATTTGTGCACAAAATATTTTTGACAGTAATTATTCTGCACCTTTATCATTCAAAAAAATTACTAATTAAAAATCAGTATTATGAAGAATCAAGAACATATCGCAGAAGACACAAGCATTGAAAAAAAAGAGCTGATCACAAACCTAGTCTGCATTGAAGTAGAAGATGTATTTTCATCAAAAGATGAAATTGAGACGTTGCTTAAACAGGCTGAAGAGGGAAGATGGTATATGAAGGGTATGGAATCTCTTGTGCAAAAAGTTGAGACATTAAAAAAACAACGAAAGGAATTTTATTTGACATTCGATGAAATTAGTGAAATCTTAGAGTGGCGTTATAGACTTATTTGGTCAAACATTATTGTGCCAAGTATGAAAAAGAAAATCAACAAAAAAAACATAGAGCTAATCCTGAAAACAGTCTATGCCATAAAAGACAGAAACGAAGAAAAGGAGACGGCACTTAGGCTGGCATTATTGAAAACATTAGGATTAAGTGTTACAAGAGCATCAAATCTGCTTGCAGTTTGGTCTCCTAAAAAGTATCCAATATTAAATTGGTCAATATGGAGAGGACTTTATAAGGATGATATAGAAGACATTAGTATAGAAGATTATCTACACTACATGAAAGACAATGCAAAGATTGCAACTAAGTTTGGGGTAACACTTGAACAAGTAAGTTGTGCACTTTGGCAAAAGTGGGATACAAAACATTAATTCATTGAATTTTTAAAAACAAAAAAATGAGCAAAGAGATAAATAAGCTCGCATACTTTTCAGAATTATTAACTGATAAGAAAGACTTTAGTTATGATGATTGGTTTTATAAGATAGCAGAAACATTAATGAACCATTTATGCCTTGAGGTAGGGAAAACAAGATATAGAATTACAGAGTGTGAAATTTATTACAATGATGGAAAGAATCATATTGATCCATATATTCACGGAGAAGAAGAACAATTAACTCTTGGTAACCTTTATTTTAATAGGGCAGGAGGTCTTGATATAACGTTTGGAAATTCTAATATTGAGCCTAAAATTAAAGGGGGAATACTCTTAAGAGGACTTAATAAAATAGCAACAACCGAATATATAAATCAAATAACAAAAATTACATCAGAAGTATTTAGGGGGCTAGGAAACATTATCAAAGAAGAAAAAAGTATCGCATTGAAAGAGTTTCCAATTCAAAATAAAATCGTTGAAAAACCAACAATCACTACTAGAGTTGGGCTTGAAAAAAAAGAAAATGACAAAGAGGGATATATTAGTAAAAATTACCGGTTCATTATTGATTCATTAAATCCTGAAAATGAATATGCTCTAAAGTCGAAAATCCTCAGAAAATTATTTTGGGATGGAAAAATTACCGAAGCTGAAATTTTAAAAAATATTAATTATATCCCAAGAACACAATGATAACAGATTCTCAAACAACCCTACTGTGGCTTGCAGACTGTCTGCCTACCAATCCTAAATATTCAACTTTTTTTAAGCGATTTAAAAAAGTACTTAACAGCCTCAATATTCCTTTTGGGTTATTGCCGCATACAAAAGATATATGGGCAGTAGATTATATGCCAATACAAATAGCTGCTGATAAGTTTGTTCAATTTAATTATGACCCCGATTATCTGCAAACACCAGATTTTCGTGAAACCATTTCGGATGTGGATGCTATTTGTAAAACCATAAACCTACATCCTAAGAAATGCAATTTAAAGGTTGATGGAGGAAATGTTATCAGGGCATCAGATAAAATTTTGATGACAGAAAAGGTCTTTAATGAAAATAAGCATCTAAGTAAAAAGGAAGTAACAAAACAATTGAAAGAAGTATTTGAGGTGTACAAAATCTTCTTTATTCCTTATGAAGATGATGACGAGATAGGGCATATTGATGGGATGATTCGTTTTATTGATGATAACACGGTTCTGATTAATGATTATAATTTTGACAAATCAGATTATCCAAAAGCATTAAAAACTTCCTTACAAAATGCAGGAATAGAATGGGTAGAACTGCCTTACAATCCAGTTTATGATACTGAGTCGGTTAGTGCAAGAGGGTTTTATATCAACTATTTGCAAATGAGTCAGGGTATAATAATGCCAACATTCAATCTTACTACGGACGACATTGCTCTTAAGAAAATGCAAGAAGTATTTAAAGGGCAAGCAATAGCTACTATAGATAGTAGGGAAGTAGCAAAAGAAGGTGGGGTCTTAAATTGTATTACTTGGAATATATTAAAATAAGTGAGAAGGTATCAATTTAGTTGTACAATCCTCCCTAATTTAGTTAATTCACATCTAGAAATATTCATAAAGGGATATTTATCCAAACATAAATAAAAGTGCAGTTACTACCTACGGGTGGTGGCTGCACTTTTTGTTAAACATGATATTATTAATGCCCAGACTTTCCTTTTAGCATTTCTTGGTAATTTTCCCAACCCGTTTCGTGGTCTATTTCATCTTTACTGAACACAACAATTATGGATTGTCCACTTGGAAGTGTGTAGTTCTTGGGAGCAGGTACGATAGGTTTTGCATTAGCTGCGGTTGAGGTATGCACACTCGACTTTGTACCTTTAATACTTAAGCCAGCTAAGTTGATAGACGCATCGGTGGTTGAATCATTAAAGTAAAGGACATAGCGCTTTGCATTTAAATCAACCTGAAAAGCTATAACACCATTCTGTTTTGGCAATTGTTTTACTATGGCATCACCTTTTGCCCAACTAGTTTTTATCTCAGTGATGAAATGATAATTAGTTGATAAAGGATAATGATGCTCTAGATTGTCACCCTCCCCATTTTCATCTTGCATCAATAGTTCAGTTATTGGTGCCTTAGGCAAACGAAAAGGCACTTCTACTGCCTTCATGCTCTTATAATTATGGTCATGAATCTTCACAATCAAATCGCCATAACCATATTCATTATTTCCCAACTCCTTTACTTTCTTGGGTGTTTCTGCCAGGCCTGTTCCGCCAAAAATAAGATTGATTACGCCATCCACTTCATAAGCAGCTGCTTGATCTTTCAGTGGCTCGATACCCAATAAACCTATTACTCTATCAGGAAGACCCAACCATAACTGCTTTCCTTTCCAATCTACCACAGGGCCTTTTGTGGAACTACCAAATTGATGTAACTGATAAGTTCCTGCTACTGC
>CANGHX010000246.1 GCA_947453715.1 Flavobacteriales bacterium
ACTGATTTTTTAACACTTACAAATGGGTTGTTCAAATTGTCTGGTTCTTTTACTGGATCAAGTATTGTTTTTCCAATTTTATATACAAATAACGGAATAGATGCGTATTGGATTTCATCAACTACAGGTTTCTGTTTGAATAATTCAAATTATACGGTGATTGCGCAGGCTTGTATGATGTTATTAAACGGTAGGCTTGAAATTATAGCGGGGACCTATAATCTTGGAAATTATTTTGATCATGATATTGCTTTACTTTCTGGTGGAAACTGTGTAGTATCTGGAGGAGCTTTAAACGTTGCTGAATCAATTGGTTCTTATGAAGCAGCTTCACATACTTATACTCAATCAGGAGGAACTGTAACGGTATGTACTTATGCGAACGATTGGGGTAGTTATGGTTCTTTCCATTTAACTTCTTCATCTACTTTTAATATGTCTGGTGGTTCATTAGTTATTAGATATCCAAATATTAATGCTACCGCTAGCAGCGCATATGATTACTATAATTTCGCTGGAACAAAAACAATAACTGGTGGTACTGTCCAATTTGGAGATGCATCTTCTGGTTCTGCAAAAACGTTTAATGTAAGTGGTGGTAATTTTCCGAATTTATTAGTCACGAATACTTCTGGAAATCATCAAGTAAATCTTTCTACATTGAATTCGATTACTCCTGAAGTTTTTTTAACAACTACTTTGCAAAATAATACGAAATTGGATGCGGGTGCAACTTATGGATGTGATATGACATTTGACGGACTCATAACAGTTGGTTCAGGTGCTACATATTACCAAGGAGCAAGGACTCATACTTGGAAAGGTAATTTCACTAATAATGGTACTTTTAGTACAACTACTGGTACAGTAATATTAAATGGAACTTCAGCTCAAACAATTGGTGGTTCATCAGCTACAACACTTTATAACGTGACAGTGAATAATAGCAACGGAGTTATTATCTCTAAAGGACCAACAGTTTCAAACATTTTAACTTTTACAGCTGGAAATGTAACAGCTTCTTCTTCTTCTGAGCCTATTAAATTAGATGTGTCAGCTAGTGTAACTGGAAATGGTGATGGTAAATGTGTTGTTGGTTACTGTGCAAAAAACACGAATTCAACTTCGAAATTTACTTTTCCTGTTGGAACGAGTTCAACGCAAAGAACTGCTTCAGTAACTCCATCAGCAACAACCGCAACTACTTGGTTGGTAAAATATTTTTCTTCTGGTTATAGCGATTTAAGTGTAACGGGAATAGGAAATGTAGTTTCAAATCAATATTGGACGATAGACAGAACTTCAGGATCTGCTAATTCTAAAATTGAACTAACATGGAATGCAGCAAGTAGTTTATCAACTACTACAAACATGGTGGTAGCACATTACAATGGAGCGGATTGGGAAACTGCAGGGAATAGTGCTTTAACTGGAAATGCTACAGCAGGAACAATTAACTCAAATGCCAATTGGGGTAATTATAGTCCATTTACTATAGGTTATTCTTCTATAGCATTGCCAATCGAATTAGTTAATTTTTCAGCTAATAAATTCAAAAACGATGTAATGGTATCATGGAGAACAGCATCTGAAATCAATAATGACTATTTCGTAATTGAAAGAAGTTTTGATGGGCATCATTTTACGCCAATCGCAAGAATAGATGGTGCTGGAAATTCAACACATACAATTGACTATAAAATTGAAGATAAAGACTATGTCAATGGTGTGAATTACTATAAATTGATTCAAACAGATTATAATGGTGACGAAACCATATCTGATATAGTTTCTGTTGATATGTCTCAGAAATCTGAAACGAAAATTAAAACAGTAAATTTAATTGGACAAGAAGTAAACGAACATTTCTCAGGAATTGTTTACGATGTATACTCTGATGGTTCTTTAGTGAAAAGAATGCAGTAGTAAAAGTTGATATTTTATTAGAAAGCCTTTCCTTTTGGATGGGCTTTCTGTTTTTAATAAGATTCCATAAAATGGAATTGCTCATCCTTAAAATGGAAATAATAATAAGTGCTTAATATTAATAATTTATAAATCAAGCAGTTAATTTTAAGGCTCAGTTTTAGCTTAAGGTAAAATGAAAATTTTAAAACCTTTTTGCTATGAAACTGAAAACCATATATCAGTTATTTACTTCTCGATTTAAAACGAACGTAAAAAAATTCGATGCAGAGGTAAATATTTCAAATAAATATTCAAAAAATAATTTATTATTATTTTTATTTGCTGACAGACGAATTTTATTTTTATTATTCTGTTTTATTTACTTTTCTTCACTTTCACAAGTATTAACAGTTTCTCCTACAACTTCTGCAACTACTTCATCTTGGGTTTGTCCAACAGGTGTAACTTCAATTATAGTTGAATGTTGGGGAGGTGGTGGTCAAGGAGGTGGCACAAATGGAGCAACTTCTTTCGGAGGAGGAGGGGGAGGAGCCTATTCAAAGAGTATTATATCAGTAACTCCGGGAACTACTTATTATTATTCAGTTGCAGGTCAAGCGTCCGGTGGAAGTACAACAGGTACAACTGGTCAATCCACATGGTTTAATGCAAGCACTACTTCGCCCTATTCATCTTCAAATACGTTTCCTACTTCAACTTCAACTGGTATTTTGGCTGTAGGTGGGAGTCCTGGAAGCGCCGGAACTGGAGGGGCAGGAGGTAGCTCAGGTTCATGTTATGGAACAACGAAATATTCTGGTGGAAATGGAGCGAATGCCAATTGGACATCTGGAGGAGGTACAGGTGGTGGTGGTGGCGGTGGTGGAAACTCAGCAAATGGAAGTAATGCTTCTGCACCAACATTAGGTACTGGTGGTACAAGTAATGGAGGTAATGGTGGAAGTGGATATAGTTATACAGCATCACCTTCTTTATTCAATGGAAATATCGGTACTTCACCAGCCGGCGGTGGTTCAGGAGCTTATTATTGTTGTGGTTCAAATCCAACAGGAGGAAAAGGTGCTGCAGGTAAATTAATCTTAACATTAGTAAATGATGATTGCTCAAATGCAATTTCTATACCATGTTCAACATCAAATTTAGCAGGTTCAACTGTTGGTTCAGTATCTGAATCAGCTCCTTTAGGTGTTTCATCAAATTTTGGGGTTTGGTATAAATTCACTGGTGATGGAGCATCTACTACAATATCAACAACTGCAGGTTCTGGATTTGATCATGAATTATTAATAATGTCTGGAACTACTTGTGGTGCAACTTACACTCAAATTGCAGATATAGATAATGCTTTATCAGCTGGTACTGAAACATATACATTTACTTCAGTTTTAAATACTCAATATTATGTTTATATAGCATATTATGGTGCTTCTGGTACATCATCTAATACAGGAACTTTTACTATTAGCAGATCTTGCGTTACTCCACAAAATATTTCTTGGACAGGCGGTACAAGTATCCAATGGAGTACAGCAAGTAACTGGTCCACGAATACAGTTCCAACATCAATTGATAATGTAACTATTCCTTCAGGAACAACATATTCACCGACAATAAGCACAACGACATTAGCATCATGTAAAAATTTAACAATAAATTCTGGAGCTACATTAACTTACGCTCCTAATTGCTCAGGAACATGCTCTTATTATCTTGACATATACGGTAATTTGATTAATAATGGAACATTAACTCAAGCCGGAACAAGTCCAATCTTTTTTAATACTTCTTCAACCACAATAAGTGGAAGTGGGGATATGTCTACTGTTTGGTTAAGTATTTTTGCTTGTAACGTTACTTTAGCCAGTAATATTACAGTTAATAAATTTACAATTTTTGATAATAGTTCAACAATTAATTTATCAACTTTTACATTGATAGTTTCTAGTTATCTAGATCAATCTGGTACTTTAGCATTAAACTCCGGTACAATTGAATACAGGGGTACATCCGCAAATCATACTTTTAATGATAGCTATTTAACAGAAGGTACTGGTACATTTTATTACAATGGGGTTAATAATAGTCAAACGATAAAGACTGGAACGTACTATAATTTAAAAATAGCAACAATTTCTGGAAACACTGCAACTGTTGGAAGTTCAGCATCTACAACAGTTTCTAATGATTTAACACTCATCAATCCTTCTACTGCTGGAGGTATTGCTTCATTGGCATATGACATAAATGTAACAGGTAATACCTATATAGGTAATACAGGAAATGCTTTGACATTAAATATGCCAAATAGAATCATCGGGACAGGTACATTTACAATGGGAAATGTTGCTGCTCATGCTATTAATATTTCGTAT
>CANGHX010000247.1 GCA_947453715.1 Flavobacteriales bacterium
GAGTTCAAGCTGGTTCAATGATAACGCCCAAATTGATTTAATTATTGATAGGGATGACAATGTGATTAATCTCTGTGAAATAAAGTTTCATTCATCATCTTTTGTAATTGATAGAAAATATTACCTCAATATTAAAAATAAAATAGCCGAATTTGAACATGGTTTAGCTCGAAATAAAAATGTGTTTTTCACTTTGATTTTGGCTTCAGACTTCAAAGAGAATGAATATAGTAGAGAGTTGATAGATAGTGTTTTAAATTTAAAAATCTTTTTTGATTAGTTTTTATACTTCGCCAAAAATTGATTTTATTGTAGGTTTTGGCGAAGTATAGTGTGTTTTTTTAGGCGTTCGATAAATCACTTTTTATATAAGAAACAATATGGTTATGTTTATAAATCTTTCATATTTTATACAACCGATTAAGTAGTAGCAAAGATTGATTTTTGTAATTTCGCAAAAAAATAAAATTATAACGTGAGAATACTCACACAATGAAAATAAACATGAGTAATTCAATTACAGCAACAGAATTTAATTTTCCAGGTCAAAAAGCAGTTTATCACGGTAAAGTTCGTGATGTATACACATTAGAAAATGACTTAGTTGTGATGGTGGCTTCGGATCGAATTTCAGCATTTGATCATATTCTACCAAAAGGTATTCCTCACAAAGGACAAGTCTTAAATCAAGTAGCAACTATGTTTTTGGATGCGACTAAAGATATCGTACCAAACTGGTTGTTGGGAACTCCAGATCCTGCTGTTGCGGTAGGTTATGCTTGTGATCCAGTGAGAGTTGAAATGGTTATTCGTGGATACTTGGCGGGACATTCAGCAAGACAATATCAAGCTGGAATAAGAGAGTTGTGTGGCGTGACAATGCCTGAAGGAATGAAAGAAAATGATCGTTTTCCTGAACCAATTATTACTCCTGCAATTAAAGCAGAAGAAGGACATGATATCGATGCTTCAAGAGAAGAGATTTTAGATCAAAATATTGTTCCAGAGCATATTTATGTTCAAATGGAAAATTACACAAGAGCATTGTTTCAAAGAGGGACAGAGATGGCTGCTAAAATGGGATTAATTTTAGTGGATACGAAGTATGAATTTGGAATGAGAAATGGCGAGGTGATTTTAATTGATGAAATTCATACACCTGATTCTTCAAGATATTTCTATGCTGAAGGATATGCCGAAAGACAAGCAAAAGGAGAACAACAAAAACAGTTGTCAAAAGAATTTGTACGTCAATGGTTAATTGAAAATGATTTTCAAGGATTGGAAGGTCAAACAATGCCAATAATGCCTGATGAATTTGTGAACACTGTAACTGAAAGATACATTGAGTTATATGAAAAAATCACAGGGAAACAATTTATTAAAGCTGATACATCAAATATCGCTCAAAGAATCGAAAACAATGTTGTTGATTTTTTAAAGAAAATGTAATTTATAAAAAACTATTATAGCTAAAAGCTTTAATTAAAAGATTGGTGTCTGAGCTAATTCTAAGATAAAATATTGGTGTCTGAGCGGAGTCGAAGACACCTTTTTTTATTTCTTCTTATCAGTCGTACAATACTTTCCTTGATCAGGATTGTAAAACCAAGAATATAATTTTTCGTTTGTCTTTTTGATTATAGGAGTGAAGTGATAAACATCATTCATACCGATAACATTGTTTTCAAGATTTGCTTTGTAAAGCACAATGTCTTTCGATAAACCTACATTTCTTTCAACTATGTCAAAATACACAGCTGTAGCATTGTTTTTCCCAAGATTTTCAAATTCATTCCATTCAAAAACGACTTTTGGATTGTGGTTTTTTACAGTAATAAAATCCTTGTAAGAAGCGTTTAAGATTCTAAAATCCATAACAATGTCTTTGTATGCATCTGACATCAAGTTAACAAAGTTAATTTTCAATTCAGCATAAGGTGAGGACATTACTGGAATATTTGGAGTGATTTTCCCTAATGCACCATCATAATAGAAAAAATAATTATGATTTCCCATAAAACCAATTTCAGCTAATTTTGCGGATCTCCCTGATTTTTCAGCAGTTTTTAATGCATCTTCCAATCGATTTACAGTTATAATGGCATCTTCCTTCGAGTCGCCATCTAAATTTTCTTTGTAAATTCTCATCGAATATTTCTCTGTAGATGGAATTTGTAAATCGCTTTCGACATGTCTTTTAGCTAATTCTTCCAAAGACATTTCTTTCTCTTCTTGTGGAGTTTCGAGTTCTTCTTTTTCAGTTGAAGTACAACTTGAAAACAAAATTCCAGCAATTATAAATGAGTATAAATAGTTCATGCAAAATATTTTTTCAGAACAAAGATACTAGAATCTTAAAATTTCAAGAGGTTCATTTATTAAAATGAGTGAGAAATGTAGTAAAACTATTAAAACAGAAAAGTATATTTGTTCAATGGAAGTTAAAATAGAAGAATCTTGGAAATCTTTACTTCAAAGTGAATTTGATAAACCGTATTTTGAGGAGTTGATTTCATTTGTTAAAACGGAATATACTGAACAAAAAGGAGCGATATTCCCAAAAGCTAATCAGATTTTCAGAGCATTTGATGAATGTCCAGTGGATCAAGTGAAAGTCGTTATTTTAGGACAAGATCCATATCCGACAAAAGGGCATGCACATGGTTTATGTTTTTCGGTAGAGAAAGATGTGAAACCATTTCCTAAAAGTCTATTGAATATTTTCAAAGAAATAGAAAGCGATTTAGGTCAGCCATTTCCTGAAAACGGGAGTTTAGAACATTGGGCAAGTCAAGGGGTTCTTTTATTGAATAGTGTTTTAACTGTTCGAGAAGGAAGTGCTGCTAGTCATTCCAACAGAGGCTGGGAACAATTTACTGATGCTGTAATCACCTTGTTAAGTTCTCAAAAAGATGAGGTTGTTTATTTGCTTTGGGGTTCGAAAGCAATTGATAAAGCGAAAAATGTAGATCCAAATAAGAATTTAATTTTAACATCTGTTCATCCTTCTCCTTTATCAGCTTATAGAGGATTTTTTGGGTGTAAACATTTTAGTAAGGCAAATGACTATTTAATTGGAAAAGGTAAATCAAAAATTCAATGGTAAATTAGGCTTTCTTATTTGAAAGAGGTGTATAACGATAAGTTAATGTTGTAATAGTAGCAAAAACTACTTACAATCAAGTTTAATAAATCTCAATAAATATAAATTACCTGTTTTTTTCAATCCACAAATACAAATCTTCCAATGTTTTATTCATTGTAAATAAATTTGTTTTTGCATGAAGCGCTGGAATCTCTTTATCTTTTTCTCTGTGAGTTATCGTTCTGAAGCAGTTAGGACATTTGTAGTGATCGTGAGAGGCTGTTGTTCGGATATATTTGCAACCATGAGCGATTAAAAATGCAATCCAATCTTTTGTTTTTACAGGTCTATTATTACCCATAATGTTAAGCTATAAGTTCAGTTGTTTTCACAATAGATGTTTTAATTGTTTCAGGATCTAATCCTTGCAAAACTCCATTTTCGTCAATATATACTTTAGAATAATTTTTTGTTCGAAACTGTTTTTTTGTAAATCCTAATTTTAATAGATACGCATCACGATTATCTTTTGATAAATCTAAAATTTCTTTACAAAAAAGATGAATATTATGCTCGAACGATTGTTTTGCTTCATCTTCTGTATTTCCATATCCACTTACCATTATTGAAGGAGAAATGATTACAAAATAGTTGCTGTCTTTACCTGATGTGACTAATAAATTAAGAACGATACTATTAGATTTGATTCGGATAGTATCTTTAATGTCTAGAAAGTCCATTTGTATGTTTAAAAACGTGTGTTTACAAATATAATAATTTTACAATAATATTATTATTTTTTTTAATCTTCTTCATTGTACGTTGAAAGAGGAATATGTCAATAATTCTAGTTAAATTTCAAAAATCAATTAAAACAAATTTAAATGAACAAAAGGAGTTGTCCAGAAAGATTAATTACAGTTTAAATTTAAACCATATAAGTAATTTAAGGTAATATAAGTTAACTTACATCTAGTTGAATAATAGTTTGTTAATTAAAATAATTTGAAACTTATATGTTCTAATAAACCCTTAAATGGTTTATTTAAAACAAAGGGCGTCCTTTTCGGACACCCTCTTTAATTTCTTGTCAACTAAAAGTATTGACTTATTTTTTTAGTTTAACAGTTTTCCCCGATTTATATCTAACAATCACAACTTGATTTGAAGTGTTAGCATCAATTTCTTTTCCCATTAAATCATAGTAACC
>CANGHX010000248.1 GCA_947453715.1 Flavobacteriales bacterium
GATGATTTAAATTCGATCAAATTTGCAGCAAAAACCTTGATGCAATTCAGAGACGTAGATTTATTCAAACAATTTGGAAATGCGATAGACAAAATTGTAGATCGTATCAATATTTCATCAAATCCAGCAGATCAAGACGTTTCAAATTATGTTCAATTTGAATCAGCTTTATCTAATGGCGGAAGTGAATTTTTATCTGATTTATTAAGTGCAATCAAAGACAGTCAGCTTGTTACTTTTGTTTATACGAGTTATGTTTCTGATAAGCCAAAAGCACGAAAAGTCGTTCCATTATTACTAAAAGAATACCGAAATAGATGGTATTTAATCTCCTTTGATTTAGACAAACAAAGTGTGATTACATATGCTTTAGAACGAATTTCAGAATTAGTGATAACTGAAGAATATGGAATAAAACCGAAAGATTTTGATCCTGATATCTTCTTCAAACATGCCATTGGAATCACAAGTGGAACTGAAGAACCGATGACGATCCAATTTAAAGCTGACAAAGTCTCAGCTAAATACATTCAATCTCAACCGTTTCATACTTCTCAAGAAATAATTAAGGAAGGTAAAAATAGAACGACATTCCAATTGAAAATAATCAATTCAGAAGAATTCATGCGTTCTGTATTAAGTTTCGGTGAAGGAATCGAAATTGTTGAACCGAAAGAATTAAGAGATGAAATTATCTCTAGAATTAAAGGAATGACCAAAATTTATGAAATTTAATTGTAAAAAATTAGTTCCTTTTTTAAAATTCACACTATTACTTTTACTAGTAATTCGTTCGTTTAATTCATTTTCAAGTGTTTCTTCAGTAAATCATTCGAATGAAATAAAAAATTTACGTAATCTAATCATTACAAAACCTGATTTATCAAGAATCATAATTGATCAGAAACTATCTCAATTTTCAAAAAACACAAATTATTGGTTAGATTATCAATTATTAAAAGTTGAATTATATCGATTTCGAGGTGATTTTACACACATGAAATTGGAATTATTCAATGCGATTAGAGTTATTACTCCAAAAACACCTATTGAACAAAAATTACTAGTCGACTATTATCGTACAATCAATTATGCCGTAAATAATGATATAGAAAACCATCTAAAACTTCTAAAAAAGACATTACTCTCAGCTAGAAAAAATCACTTTAAATACCTAGAAGCAATCTGTTTAAGTACTTATGTGAAATATTATTTTGAGCATAAAGAATTTATTAAAGGCAGAGAATATATCAATAAAGCACGAAAATTATTTCACGAAATAAATGACTTAAATTCAAATTTAATTGTTGAAATTAGAGATGGTATAGGTTATTTCTGGGAAGGTAAAGATCAATTAGCATTGAATAAATTCCACGAATGTTTAACCTATTGTCACAAAAATAATCTAAAATTAAATGAATATTATCTACTTGTAAATATTGCTGAAACGCATTTGTTTGCTGAAAACTACGATAGTTCAAAAGTCTATTATTACGAATTTTTAAAACACAAAAATCAAGCTGATTTACGTGATGTTTATCAAGCTTATTTAGGTCTTGAATTGTTTTATAAAAATCAACATAACATTGACTCGGCATACCATTTTTCCACATTAATGCATCAAGTTGATGATTCTATTAAGAAAAATTTAGACAAAAAACTAAGTGAAGAAATTGAGAAATCATTTGAAAAAGAACAAAATAATAAAGCATTACAACAAAAAGATCAGGTGATTAAAGATGTTCGAAAAACAAATAAATTAATCTTAACATTCTTAATAATTGGTTCACTACTACTCTTGTTTATCATCTCTATGATTTTGTATGCCTACAGAACGAAAACTCGATTAAATAATGTGTTGGTAGAACAACAAAAAAGTATTATCGAAAAAAATCAATTAATCGATACGGCCTTAAAAGAGAAAGTTATTCTTTTAAAAGAAATTCACCATCGAGTAAAAAATAATCTTCAAATTATTTCCAGTCTATTAAACCTCCAATCTCGAAACATTGATGATCCAAATGCATTAAATGTCCTAGAAGAAGGAAAAGAGCGCATTCAAGCAATTGCTTTGATTCATCAAAAATTATATCAAGCAGATTCATTTGCTACGATTGATATGGAAAGCTATATCGAAGATCTTGCTTGTCAATTACATAAAACATACATCCCAAATAATAAAAATATTGAATATTCAATTGATTCAAAAGACATTCATTTAAATCTCGATACTGCTGTACCAATAGGATTAATCATTTGTGAATTGGTAACCAATTCGTTTAAACATGCATTTCAGAACAAAGATCAAGGGAATTTATTTATCCGAATCCATGGGTTAGAATTGACTAATAAATTTGTTCTAGAAGTCTCTGATAATGGTAGCGGAATGGATAATACTTTCAAAAAAGAAAAAAAACAAGGTATTGGAACTGAAATAGTCGAAGCTTTAACAGAACAGTTAGATGGAGAGTCAACTATTACAACTTCTGAGAATGGAACAAATATTAAAATCTTTTTCTTTCAAGTAGAAAGTTAATTCCTTTCATCTGCTTATATTCGTTAAAAATTTTCTAAAACATGGAATTAATTATTTCTACAAATAATGGCGTTTGCGAATTGAAATTAAATCGTCCTGAAGTCTTCAATTCTTTTAACAAAACAATGGCCTTACAACTTCAAAAAGCATTGGATGATTGTGAGAAAGATGATTCAATTCGAGCTATCATTATCACAGGAGAAGGAAAAGCTTTTTGTGCTGGACAAGATTTAGCTGAAGCAACTGATCCAAACGGACCTGAATTGCAATCAATCGTTAAAGATCATTACAATCCGATTATTGAACGTATTAGAAATATTGAAAAACCAATTATTGCAGCAGTGAACGGTGTTGCAGCTGGTGCAGGTGCAAACATTGCGTTAGCATGTGATATTACAATCGCTAAAAAAAGTGCTAGTTTCATTCAAGCATTTTCAAAAATTGGTTTAATTCCTGATTCAGGTGGAACTTTTTTTCTTCCTAGAATTATCGGTTCACAAAAAGCTCTAGCTTTAATGATGACAGGCGATAAAATCACTGCCGAACAAGCAGATCAAATGAATATGATTTATAAAGCAGTTGAAGATGAAACGTTTTTAGAAGAGGTTTCTGCATTTGCAAATCAATTAGCTCAAATGCCAACAAAAGGTTTGGGTTTAACAAAAAAAGCTGTGAATTTAAGTTTCACAAACAACTTGACTCAGCAATTAGCAGTGGAAGAAGAATTGCAAACAATCGCTGGTCAAACACATGATTTTAACGAAGGTGTTCAAGCATTCTTAGAAAAAAGAAAACCAGTATTTACAGGTAAATAATAATAACTATGATCGAAATTGGAGTTTTAGGCGCTGGAACAATGGGTTCTGGTATTGCACAAGTAGCTGCTCAAGCAGGTCATGTTGTACATTTAGTAGATGTAAATGAATCTGCTGTTCAAAACGCAAAAAGAAATTTAGAAGCTGTATTAAGCAAATTAGTTGAAAAAGGAAAAATTTCAGCTGAAGAACATACCTCTATTTTAAGTAGAATTAATTATAGTTCTGATATATTATCTTTTCAAAATTGTGGATTAATTATCGAAGCAATTATTGAAAAAATTGAGGTAAAACATAAAGTTTTTGAACAATTAGAAGGTGTTGTTTCAAAAGAGTGTATCCTTGCAAGCAATACTTCTTCTCTATCAATAGCTTCTATTGGTTCGATACTAGAAAAATCTGATAGAATTATTGGAATTCATTTCTTTAATCCGGCTCCATTAATGCCTTTGGTTGAAATTATTCCTTCTGTTCAAACAAGCAATCAAACACTAGAAACAGCAAAAAATTTAATTGCTTCTTGGAAAAAAACAGTTTGTATTTGTAAAGATACTCCTGGTTTTATAGTAAATAGAGTTGCAAGACCTTTTTACGGAGAAGCACTTCGCATTTATGAAGAAGGAATTGCTGATTTTGCTACTATTGACTGGGCGATGACTTCTATTGGCGGATTCAAAATGGGACCTTTTACGTTAATGGATTACATTGGAAATGATGTGAATTATGCAGTTACTGAATCTGTATTTTCTGCATTTTATTACGATCCTAGATTCAAACCGTCTTTTACACAAAAAAGACATTCAGAAGCAGGTTTTTATGGAAGAAAATCAGGTAGAGGATATTACAATTATGCTGAAGGAGTTGAATTACCTAAAGCAACCGA
>CANGHX010000249.1 GCA_947453715.1 Flavobacteriales bacterium
GTTACTGTTCCAGAAGTAGCAGTTGAATTCGTTAAGACATTTGAAATATTTCCTGTCCCACTTGCACTAAAGCCTGTTACAGTTCCTGATGTTAATGATGCCGTCCATGCAAATGTTGTACTCGCTACTCCTGATGTTGGAGTAAAAGTGGCTGCAGAACCTGAACAAATTGCTTGTGTTAATGTAGCATTGGTTACCGTTGGTTTTGGATTAACAGTTACCACAAAATTTACTGGTGTTCCAACACAAAATGTCGTTGCTGGTCCAGTTGGTGTAACTACATACGTTACTGATCCTGCAGTTGTTGTAGAAGTATTTGTTAATGTTTCAGAAATATTTCCTGTTCCACTTGCGCTAAAGCCTGTAACTGTTCCTGATGTTAATGATGCTGTCCAAGCAAATGTTGTACCTGCAACTCCTGATGTTGGAGTGAACGTAGCTGTTGATCCTGAACAAATTGCTTGTGTTAAAGTAGCATTTGTTACTGTTGGTTTTGGATTTACCGTAACAACAAAATTTACAGGTGAACCAACACAACTAGTAGTTGCGGGTCCTGTTGGAGTAACAACATATGTTACAGTTCCTGAAGAAGTAGTAGAATTTGTCAACGTATTCAAAATATTTCCAGTTCCACTTGCACTAAAACCTGTGACAGTGCCAGAAGTCAAGGAAGCTGTCCACGCATATGTAGTACCCACAACCCCAGATGTTGGTGTAATTGACGTTGCAGATCCTGAACAAATTGCTTGTATTAATGAAGCATTTGTAACAGTTGGAATCGCTTTTACAAGTACAGAATAGTTTGCTGCAGCAGTTCCACCACAAGAATTATTACTAGTAACTGTCATTGTTAATGTAACAGTATTACCAGCATCAGCTAAAGTTGAATTGTAAGTTGGTGTTAAAGATGTTGGATTCGTAATTGAACCTGCGCCATTATGTGTCCATGCTATAGTTCCATTTGCAGAAGATGCTCCACTAACTGTTGCTGAAGCCCCAGCACATATGTTTTGTGTTCCTCCTGCAATTGCTGAAGGCGTTCCATCTATTGTTATTGAAGTAGTTGCATTTATTGAAGGACAAGCGCCTACAGCAGGAATAGCATATGTCACAGTATAAGGACCTGAGGTACTTGTTGAAGGTGTAATTAAGCCAGAAGTTGAATTTATTGATAAACCTCCTGCTGCTGAAAAAGTTCCTCCAGTATAGCTATTTGTTCCTGATAAGTTTACTGCTTGTGTACCCAAAGTTTTACAAAATGGTGAACCTGTATAAGAAATTGCTGCTGTTGGTGTTGGTGTCACTGTGATTGTACCAGAACCACCTGTTACACTTGAACAACTATTTATTGTATAAATACATGAGTATGAAGTTGTAGAAGAAGGAGAAACTGTTATACTTGGCGTTGTTGCTCCAGTATTCCATAAATATGATCCACCTAGTACATCAGGTGTAGCAGTTAATGTAGTAGATTGAGTACCGCAATTAGCAACTGAATTAACAGAAGGAAGATTAGTTCCTAAAGTTGCTGTTCCTGTAAAATCAATATTAAAACCTGAACCACCAGCTGAAAAATTATTTACAAATAAATAATATGTCTGACCTGCAACTGCATTAATTAAAGATACCCAACCATCCCCTCCAGCTCCTTCAGATGCATCAATAGCAGTCCCATTTAAACCCGTTGAAGCACCGACTCCTGCCCCATAAGAACAACGAATTGGATCTGCTCCAGAGCCACAAGAATAATTTGGCCCAAATAAAGCAAAATCATAATCATCACCAGTTGTTGAATTATTATTTACTGGATTAATATTGAATTTTAATGTTCCTGATGTTTTTATTGAAAATGAATACCAACTTGAATAAACTTCTCCAGTTAAACATCCTAATGCTGAACATCCTTCATCTGGATCCAAGCCTGGGCCATTAGAAACGCCTGTTACAGGTGAATCATTACATAAGAAAGTTGCATTAGAACAATCTGAGTTATTATAAGCCCCTACAAATCCATTATTTACAGTTGATATAGTTGCTGAAAATCCAGAATGTGCAACAACTCCATCAGAATACATTCCAATAGTAATACAACCGGATGAATTTGTTGCTGTATATGTAAAAGGAACTGTAGGAGTACCTGTAATTAAGCCATTAATATTAGCAGGAGAAGATGAAAATGCTGCATCAAATATTGAAACTCCATTAGTAACAGATAAGAAATCATATGTATTTTCTAAATCAAATGAAGTGAATGTTAATGATAAGGATTGTCCGGCTACAGTTGGGCAATATGTTTGAGATTCAAAAATCATATTACCCAAACCATCCAATGTTCCAATATTTAATGAATAATTAGATGTTCCACCATCATCTTTTAAAGTACCTGTACTAACACCAACAGTGCAACCTGATGGTACAAAATTAATTGTTTGTGCAAAACCTATTGCACTTAAATACAATCCAAAAATAGCTAATAATATATTTCTCATTTCTTCAAGTTTTTGGAATTACTAACTGTATTATTTTTATAATATCCCAAAGCTTTTTTATCCTCTTTAATTTTATTTAGAGAATATAAAATAATGTTTAATCCAGATTGATTATCAAATACAATAATATTTTCATTTTCCTTTCTTAAATTGTAATAATTTAAAACATCGATTTTTAATAATTGATCTTGAGTGTAACTTTGTCCTGTTACAATTTCAAACGACTTTGAAAAGTCATAATTCATTGTGTTTAATTTATTTTGATTTAACTCCTGTATCTCATCAGCAGAGTAATATTTATAAATCATCACTTCAGTTAAAGGTGACAACTCAACATTTTGAGAAATTTTATTTTGAGAAAAGCTAAAACATGAAACACTAACCCCAAATAAAAAAAGTAGCTTTTTAAATTTCATAGTATAAAAAATTAATTTGATTTTTGATTTAGACAGAATAAAAATCCAATATAGAAATTGAATTCCTGCGTAGTTTTTGAGTTCATAGTATATAGTTTTTCGTTTTCTAGTAGTTTTTACGTAGAAGTAAAAATTTTACGCCGTGAATTTACAAATTTTAGACGATAAAAAAAAATATTTAAAAAATTTTATTTCTCAATTTGAAAAATAAATACCATATCATCAAAATGTTAAATTTTCATCGATAAACCAAATATAATCGATCAAAACTTGTGTTTGATAAAAGTTCGGTCACATTTATTAAATAAAACAATTCCTAAGCTAACTTTATCTAATCTATAAAGCAACTCTATTACTTTATTTGCGTTATAAAAGCATAACTTTTATTTATGAAAGCAATTTTACTTACAACTATTACTACAAATATGAAGCTGTTGCTTTTTATTTTTTTATTTCAAACTGTTTCTTTTTCTCAAGAATCTATTAGTAAAGAATCGCCTAATAATAGTCAACAACCACAAGAAGTAATTCTCCAAAAATCTGATTTAGAGCTTAACGGATTGAATTCAAGTCAAATTACAGATGAAATTTCACAATCTGATTTGGTCAAATTGAGAACTTTTGATTTCTCAGGATACAGAAACTATTATAATCCTCAAGAAGTTCAAATCGAAAATGGACCTAAAATCATTCTTTATTCTATTGAAAAAATGATTTCTATTGGACAAACTTTTGAAACACAATTTATAGATTCGAAAAAGAATGTTGACGAGACTTCAGTTACACATCCAATTATTCCAGTTATCAATATTGGTTATGGAAAAATAACAGCACCTGAATTTCATTAAAAGACTTCAATACTAAGTTATGAAAAAACTACTAATTATAACACTTTCTTTTCTGAGTTATTTCACATTCGCTCAGACTGGTACTGATTGCTCTACAGCAATTCTTGTTTCATCTTCTGGTTGTTCTGCTGCAACTGCTTATACGAATGCTGGTATCACTGGTACAATTTCACCTTCTTGTTTTGGAGCTGGAACTAACAATACAATGTGGTTCAAATTTATTGCTTCATCACAAACAGTTATCGCAAACGTTAATGGCGGTTCTTTAACACAAACTATGGTTGGATTGTTAGGAACGCCTCCAGCTGCTTGCACTGGAACATTTCCTGAATTAGCTTGTAATAATCCATCAGCAGCAAACTCAACACTTACTTACAGTGCTTTAACAGTTGGTAATACATACTATATTGTAGTTGATGGAGCAAATAACTTAACAGGAACCTTTCAATTATGTTTAAGTTCA
>CANGHX010000250.1 GCA_947453715.1 Flavobacteriales bacterium
TCTAACATTTTTGTGATTCTACTTGTTGGTAAACCGGCAATGAAATCTGTTTCATGTTGCTCAAACATATCTAATTGTGCTAGTTTTTTATTCTCTATAATGAACTCAATTCCGTCCAAATAAGGTAAACTATTTCCTTCATCATCAGTTAAATAATAATCTTCATTTCTAGTTAAAATTATTCTGTTTTTTTCATCTTGTTTATATTCTTTAAATTTGAATGGACCTGTTCCAATCATATCATGTTCTAAATTTGCCTCATAAATTTTTTTAGATGAGATCGCACAAGTTATATGAGCTAATTTATTTAAGAAATTATTGTCTTTTTCTTTTAATTTAAACATCACTTTATTACCTTCAACATTCAAGCCGCTAATTGACAATGATTTGCCATTGTGATACTCTTCCACTCCTTGTAAATTTCCTTCAAAAACCAAATTATATCCTGGAGAAGCTAAACCTTCAGCATTTTTTTTACATATTAGTTCAATCGTCGATTTCACATCTTCAACGGTTAAAACACGATCGTCCTCATTTTTAAAAATTGCATGTGGATGAAATTTAACATCTGATTTTAATTTAAATTCATAAGTCAAACCATCTGGACTGATTTTCCAAGATTCTGCTAATTGAGGCTGAACTTTCAAATCTTTGGGATTTAAAGACACCAAACCTTCCATTACTTGAGTTAACACAGTTGAAGAATAAATATCTCTAATTTCTCTAGAAACATAGGTTGAAGGTTCATTGTTTAAGGCCATTTTAAATGTACCTCCGGCAAATTCAAAAGTAGACTTTGTTGAATCAACGCAGGAAAATAAAAGGAAAGATATACTGAAAAATAAGAATAGTTTATACATATGAATGATTATTTTATTGTCAAACTCTAAATACCTAACTTAAAAATCTACTAATTCTCTTCAACATTTTGAAATAAACTAATAAAATATTAAAATAAGATTTGCACACAAGGTTAACAAATTTTAGTAATATTTAGTGTATGTCATATTAAAAAGTTTCTTTTAGTTTGTAAAGTTAGTTGACAATAGTGCTTTTAGTTATTATGCTATTTGGTTGTTAATCTATAGATTAACTTAAAAATAACTCATCCAAAACAAAATATTCATACTAAAAAATATCATTAAAATATCAAAATTTTGAAAGTTGTTAATTTTTTTACCAAAATTGTTAATTGAATGAAAAAAATGTTATATTTGCTAACATTAAAAAATTGTAAAAACATCTTGCTATTACAATAATACAACGCAGAATAGATGAAAATTTTTCTTATTTCACTGATTTTTAGCTTAACTGGTGCAGTTGCATTTGGTTCTCTCTCTATTGAAGGAAGTTATCAAGGTAAGAACTTATATGTTCAAAACCCGATGGATGATGATGGATTTGGTTATTGTGCTACGAAAGTAACTGTAAACGGAGATATCTTACCAGGTGGTACGAGTATGGGAGCTTTCGAAATAGATTTTTCAATCTTTAATATAGAGATTGGAGAGCCTGTTTTTATTGTAATTGAACACAATGATGGTTGTAAACCAAAAATTTTAAATCCAGAAGTATTATTACCAAGAAGTACTTTCAAAGTTTCTACAATTGAAGTAAATCAAAATGGTTTACTTACATGGAAAACAACAGACGAACACGGTAAATTACCTTTTATTATTGAACAATACAGATGGAATAAATGGGTTACAGTTGGTGAAGTTCAAGGAAAAGGTACTCCTTCTTTAAATTCTTATGAGTTCCAAGTTTCACCTCATTCTGGTGAAAATATGGTTCGCGTTATACAAATTGACCATTCAGGTGCTAAGAAAACATCTGCTAATGTTAAATTTACTTCGACTATTGCTCCAGTAGCAAAAAGTCCTACTAAAGTAAAAAGTGTTATCAATTTCACTACCAATGGTAAGGCGATTGAGACAAGATACGAAATTCATGATGCATATGGAAGTATTGTGAAAAAAGGTGTTGGATCTTCTGTTAACTGTGAAAACTTAGTGAAAGGTTTATACTATATCAGTTATGATAATATTACTGAACAGTTTATTAAAAGCTAAATAACTTATTAAATATATAAACCCTGAAGTTTTCTTCGGGGTTTTTTTTTGACTAAAATTATGATTAAAAAAATTGAACATTTAGGAATTGCTGTTAATAGCATTGAGGAGTCTATCAAAACATTTGAAACTCTACTTGGAACTAATTGTTATAAAATTGAAGAGGTAGCTTCTGAAGGTGTTAAAACGGCTTTTTTACAGGTTGGGGAGTCGAAAATTGAATTGCTTGAAGCAACAAATCCAGATTCACCAATTGCGAAGTTTTTAGAAAAAAAAGGAAGAGGAATTCATCATATTGCTTTTGATACTTCTGACATTGAAAAAGAAATTGAACGTTTAACTAAAGAAGGATTTGAATTGATTCATAAAACACCTAAAGATGGTGCAGATGGAAAAATAATTGCTTTTTTACATCCTAAATCTACTGAAGGTATATTGGTCGAACTTTGTCAAGACAAGTGATTTAATGGAAGCTAAATTTTTTAAAACTGAATTAGAATTTAGAAATTGGCTCGAAAAGAATCATAAGGTTTGCTCAGAATTAATTGTTGGTTATTATAAAGTAAAATCTAAAAAGTCCTCAATGACTTGGTCACAATCAGTTGATCAAGCTCTTTGTTTTGGTTGGATAGATGGTGTGAGAAGATCTATAAATGAAGAAAGTTACTGCATCCGTTTTACGCCAAGACGAAAAGATAGTATTTGGAGTGCTATTAATATTTCCAAAGTTGAAAACTTAATTAGCTCTAGATTAATGACCCCTGAAGGATTAAAAAGTTTTAGTTTTAGAACTGAAAATAAATCAAATGTATATTCTCATGAAAATGAGTTAGCCTTAACTTCAGAATTCGAAAATCAATTTAAAACAAACAATACTGCGTGGGATTTTTTCAATCAACAAGCACCTTCTTATAAGAAAACAATTACTCATTGGATAATGAGTGCAAAGCAAGAAAAAACAAGAATTTCAAGATTAGAAAAAACAATCACTTATAGTGATCAGCGAAAAAAAGAATAAATTAGAACAGAATTTACTATTTAGTGATTAAATAAATCCAAAATCGTTTCTCCTCCAGTTAAATGATAAGCATTTAATCCTGACGATATAGCTCCTTCTACATGGCGAATTGTATCATCAATAAATAACGCTGAAGTTGGATTAATCGATTGGTCTTTACAAACAAATTCGAAAATTTCTTTATTTGGTTTTCTCATTCCTATTTCATGAGATAAATAGACTTTATCGAAAAATGAATTCAACTTTTTATCTGTTGTTTTAGCCAAAGAGCGATTTACAGCTTGAATATGAATTTCATTTGTATTACTTAGTAAATAAAGCTTCTTTGTTTTTTTCAATTCCAGTAACAATTCTAAATGTTCTTTTGGAAAATCTAATATCATAGCATTCCATGCGTGAACTACTTTGTTGGCTGAAGTTCCAACAGGTAAATAAGGTAATACTAAATTAATAAAATGTTGAGCAGAAATTTTACCGATTTCAAAATCATCAAAAATCGATGTTTGATTTGCTTGAGCATACATTTCTTCAAAATTGGTTAAACCTAAATCTTGAAATGCTTTTGTCGTTAATGAATAATCTAAATTCAAGATTACACCTCCTAGATCAAAAATAATTGTGTCAACATTTGTATTCATAAAATCAAAGATAAAATTAGATTTTGATTTGGTTGATGCTCTATTTAAATTTATTTGTCGGATTATCTCTATCTTCGTTAAAAAATGAAAAAATGAAATTATTTCTAAATTCTACAAACTACATCGATACAAATGAACCGATTGATTTATCGATTCCATTATCAAATACTAACGATAATTTAAGAGCTTGGTATGTGGATGCGCCAGTAATTGAACCTGTCAGAAATGAAAATTTTGTTGGATTAGTAACAGAAGGTGCTGGTGTGAATTTTAGAAATATCTTTTTTAATCCTCATGGTCATGGGACGCATACAGAATGTTTAGGGCATATAACACCAGTTATTCATTCTGTCAATCAATCTCTAAAAACATATTTTTTTAAAGCTGAAATAATTACCATTACACCTGAAGTTGTTGTTTTAGAAACTGGTGAAATTGATTTAGTAATTACTGAAGAATTGCTAAAAGAAAA
>CANGHX010000251.1 GCA_947453715.1 Flavobacteriales bacterium
AGTTTTGTGTTGGGATTAAATGTGTTAGTTAGGTTTTAACTTCAGCGTTTGTTTATGAAAAAAACACTGTGTTACTCTGTGAATTACTCCTTTTACTCTGTGGTTAAAAAAAAACTACCGTTAAATCACCAAACATTCTCAGAAACATTTACTGTCCCTTTAAAATAAGCGATTAATTTTTTGTCTTGATTTTCAACACGAACTTCGTAGATGCCTATTCGTTTTCCTCGATTGATTTCAGTGCATGTAGCAATTAGAGTGTCCCCAATTTTAGCAGGGCGTGTATGAGAAATAGAAGTTTCAATACTGACACATTGAAAACCGTAACTATTAGCGGCAAAAGCCAAAGCGGAATCAGCTAACGAATAACTGATTCCACCGTGTAATATTTCAAATCCATTTAACATATCATCTTTGATAGAACATTGTAAAGTACACGTACCTAATTTAATATTCAATACCTTTACGCCTAACCAAATGCTAAAAGCATCTTTAGACATCATTTTTTCAACGATTTGTTTTGGAGTTAACATGTTTGTTTTAAGATATTAGACATTAGAATCCAGATATTAGATTTAAAACTTAATCCAAAATCCATCATTCATAATATAATTACGCTTGCGCTCTTCCTAATAGGGTAATCATTGCAATTGTCACAATAAATAATTGGGTTGCAGTTTCGTCATCTAAGCTTGTTCCGTCAGAATCTTCTGTGCTAATTTCAAGCGCCATAAATTGAGCTAAATGAGGTTGGTCACAAAAGTTTTCTAATTCATCTTCTTCTTCATGTTCAAAGTAAGAATCTAACATTTCGAAATAAGGCTGCTCGAAAGCATCGATATCTGCATCCGAAATTTCTTTTGTTACAATTTTCTCTTGTGCAAAGGCTTCAGAGATTAAACAGAAGTAATAAATGATTAATCCTTCTAATTGCTCATTATCGTATTCGATAGCAGCAGACATAACATATGCTAAAAGTGTTTGTTGTGATAATGCAAATGTTTCAGATAATCTTTCTAAACCATCATCATCTAAATTGTCTACTTTTTTGATTGCAGCTTCAATGCTTGCTAAAGATACGTGTTTCATTTTTGAAAATTTTGGTAAAAGTAGTTACATTTTTTAACAAAAACATAGAAAATGAAGTCAAATATAAAGTTCGAATCGAATATAAATTAAAGTCTGAAAACAATTAATTATCTTTCCACTTCAAAATTTAAAAGATGACATTTTTTAATCAAGATTTCCTTCAATTCTTTATGGATTTGGCGGGAAATAATAATAAAGATTGGTTTGATCAAAATCGTAAAAGATACGAAGTGAATGTAAAAGATGCGTTTAAAAATTTCGTAACTCATATTATAACAAAACTTGCCGAAGAAGATCCAGCGTTTAAGGATTTAGAAGCAAGTTCATGTATTTTTAGAATTAACAGAGATATCCGTTTTTCAAAAGATAAAACACCTTATAAAATGAATGTTTCTGCTGTTGTTGCTCCTGAGGGTAAAAAAAGCAAAGCTATTAATGGTGTATATTTTGAGCTTGGACCAGAACATGTTCGTGTGTATGGAGGAGTATATGAAATCGATAAAGATGATTTATTAACTGTTCGCGAGGGAATAGCTAAAAATCCAGAGAAATTCAAAAAGTTATATTCGGATGCGTCTTTTAAAAATGTTTTCGGAGAGATTTTAGGTGAAAAGAATAAAGTGATTCCAAAAGAATTAAAGGGAGCGGCAGAAATAGAGCCGTTAATTTACAATAAGCAATGGTATTTTTATAAGCAGTTTGATGCAGAAGTTGTTTTAAGTGAAAATTTAGATCAACTGATTTTAGATTGTTATAAAGCTGGACAACCAGTAGAGAAATTTTTTAATGAATTAATAAAAAGATAAGAATGAAGAAGTGGTTTTTTATAGGGTTAATGTCGTTTACTTTACCTGTTTTCTCACAAAAAAAAGAATTGACAATTGAACAATCAGTATTAGAACAAAACAGATTGTTTGGTGCGGATAAATTGAGAATGTTTCAATGGATTCCAGGTTCTGATTCATATACCTATATGGAAAGAGCAGAGAAAACATGGGTTTTAAAAACAGCTTCAGTTTCAAATAGAAACGCAGTTGATTTGATTAATTTGAATGAATTAAATACGGCTTTAAATTCAAAGTTGTTTAGTTTTTATGGTTTAGAATGGAAAGACAAAAACACTTTCTATATCAATGATGGCGTAAATTTTTACAGATATGATGTAAAAGCAAAAAAAGGACAAAAAATCTATTCGATAGATGAAAATGCTGCAGATGTTACTTTTAATAAAGTAGACGAAAGTGTAGATTATACCTTGGAAAACAATTTGATTTATAAAAATACGAAAGGCGAACGAATTGCTATTACTTCGAATACAGATAAAAATATTGTTTCTGGTCAAACGTATGCTAGAAGTGAATTCGGAATTCATGGTGGTATTTTTGTTTCGCCTAAAAATAATTTAATTGCTTTTGCTCAAAAAGATGAATCAGAAGTAGCTGAATATCCTTTAGTTGATATTACTTCAACTCCAGGTTCTTTAATGCCAACCAAGTATCCGATGGCGGGACAAAAATCTGAAAAACCTAGAATTGGAATTTATTCAATTTCAAATGGAAAAACGGTTTTTATTACACCGAAAGGAAAATCAGATGATTATTTGACAAATGTTTCGTGGACACCTAATGAGAAATTTATTTTAATTGCAGAAGTAAATCGTGAACAAAATCACATGTGGTTAAACAAGTATGATGCTATTTCAGGAGCCTTTGTGAAAACATTATTTGAAGAAGCAAATGATAAATGGATTGAACCTGAACATCATGCTTTCTTTCCTTCAAATGATAAAAATTCTTTTGTTTGGATCAGTGAACGAGATGGATTTAATAATTTGTATTATTATGATATTGAAGGAACGTTGATTAAGAAATTGACAGCTAATAAATTTGTCGTTAAAGATATCTTAACTTCTATCAATAAAGGTTCTGAAATAATATTTTCAGCTACAGGTGAGTCTCCATTAAATACAATGTTTTATTCTGTCAATTTGAAAGGTGTTCAACGATTATTGACAAAAACGGAAGGTGTACATACTATTTCAATAAGTCCTGATGAAAAGTGGCTTTTTGATGAATATTCAAACCATACAACTCCTGCATTTTCTTCGTTGGTTTCGATGAATGGTAAATCAACTATTATGTTGCTACAATCAAATAATAAATTGGCAGATTATAAATTAGGAACTGCTGAAATAAGTACAATTAAAAGTACTGATGGAACAATTTTGTATACGCGTTTAATTAAGCCTAGTAATTTTGATCCTTCAAAAAAATATCCAGTTTTAGTTTATGTTTACGGAGGGCCTCATGCGCAAATGATTACAAATTCTTGGTTGGATGGTGCTAATCTTTGGATGTATTGGATGGCTGAACAAGGTTATCTTGTGTATACAGTTGATAATAGAGGTTCAGGAGAAAGAGGATTTGCTTTTGAAAGTGGAATTCACCGTCAATTAGGAAATATCGAGATGCAAGATCAATTGGAAGGAGTAAAATATTTAAAATCTTTACCATATGTTGATGGAAATAGATTGGCTGTTCACGGTTGGTCATTCGGTGGTTTTATGACAACTTCTTTAATGTTGCGTCAACCGGATGTGTTTAAAGTAGGTGTAGCAGGTGGACCGGTAATCGATTGGAAATGGTATGAAGTAATGTATGGAGAAAGATACATGGACAGACCAGAAGAAAATCCAAAAGGATATGAAGAAGCATCTTTGTTGAACTATGCTAAAAATTTAAAAGGAGATTTATTATTAATTCATGGAACTGTTGATGATGTGGTTGTGATGCAACATAATTTCGCGATGGTTAAAAAATTCGTAGAAGCTGGAATTCAGATGGATTTCTTTCCTTATCCAATGCATAAACACAATGTAGGAGGAAAAGATAGAGTTCACTTAATGACGAAGGTGTTGAATTATGTGATTGAGAATAATAAGTAATTATTAAGTCATTAGGAAAAAGTCAATAGTCATTAGAGTGAAATTAAGTCTTGAGTCATGTAGTCTTGAATCTTTAAGTCTAAATTAAAATGGAAACTGAAAATAAATTACCTCAATTAACTTTAGAAGAGCAACGAGTTTTAGGTTC
>CANGHX010000252.1 GCA_947453715.1 Flavobacteriales bacterium
CAATTTCATAATTAAAGAGTTCCTAACCAAGTCATCACATCAATACCATCTGCGTAATCTGAAAGTGTTGGACATTGCGCAACTCCAAATGCAGTATGATCTTGACCTATAACAACTTGAATTTTATCTTGATGAGTTGTTAAATAATGGTCAACTTCATCTTGATTTTCATAAAAATGGTAATGTACCATCGATAAAGGAGAAAATAATTCATCCGTTTCACGTAATAAAACGAAATTATTATCAAATAATTGCATTTGATTCATCAAATAAACAGACTTATTATAATCGTAATTATTACCGTATTTATTGTGATTAATCACTTCTGAATAACCTATGATTGCTTCAAAAAATCGATTCAATTCAAAATTCTTCGGAAATAATAAATGAGAAACATTTCTACAACCTAATCCAAAATAAGTAAAAATATCTTTACCTAATTCTATTAGATTTTCTTCCGATTCATCTTCTTTTATTACAGCTACTGACGTTCTGTTTTTTCTGAAGATATGAGGATATTTACCAAAATATTGCTCAAAATAATTAGCCGAATTATCACTTCCTGTAGCGATTACAGCATCTATATTTTTCATTGGACCAATCGAAAACTCAATTTTCTCTTTTAATTCAGGACAAAATTGAATTAATTGTTCCGCTAAAGCCGGCAATAATGTTTTATCATCTGAACTCAATTTACACAAAGCAACATTGCCAGAAAGTAAAACACATAAAAAATCGTGAAAACCAACTAAAGGAATATTTCCTGCCATAATTATAGCAACGCGCTTATTTTTTGCTAAAAAAGGATAATTATTAATCCAATTAGTTAAGTTTTCTTCTTCTAATTGTCCAGCCAAAGCAATTAAAGACTGATTTACATTTTGTTTTGTAAACCAACCATTATAAAAAAATTGACGACCTATAACACCTTTTAATTTAAGGTATTCATCTTCCGTTGTTCCTAATTCAAATCCACTCCACTCCTGCTCGCTCCCTAGTGCAAACATCAGTTTTCCGAGTTGGACAAATCCTTTAATTATTCTATCTCTTTCCACAGCGCAAAAATACTGCTATCCATCAAATTTCAACTACATTTTGATTTTTTTTACTAAAAAGTGATGTAAGAATTCATTTTAGCTTCCTATATTTGTACTCACAACTTGAAAACACAAGAGAGATGGCAATAATGATTACTGATGAATGTATCAATTGCGGTGCATGCGAACCAGAATGTCCAAACAATGCAATATATGAAGGTGGTGCTGAATGGCATTACTCTGACGGTACAACTTTAAAAGGATTAATAACAACATTAGACGGAGAAGAAATTCAAGCTGATAAAGCATTTGAACCGAAAGACATGGATGTTTATTATATCGTTACAGATAAATGTACAGAATGCGTAGGTTTTCATGATGAACCTCAATGTGCTGCTGTATGCCCAGTTGACTGTTGTGTTGATGATCCAGATTATAGAGAATCAGAAACAGAATTGACTGCGAAAAAAGATTTTATGCATTTATAATAATCTTTTAACAAAATAAATTTAAAACTCCAATTATATTTTAATTGGAGTTTTTTTTATCCTCAAAAATCACCAATTAACAGATGATATTTCATATTCATCATTTAACATTTTAATTCAACACATTCTCTGTAACTATCTGTTTAACAAAATGTCTTAAAAGAAATTAAAACTTTTTATTATGAAGACAATTAAAATAATCACAGTACTATCATTATTATTCGTTAGTAATCTATCAATTGCAGGAAATGGAGAAAACAAGTTAAAAAAACAACTTTCAAGTCATGTACTTTATCCTACATTAGAAAAGTCTATAGAAAACAACGTTAAAGTTTTTGTGAAGTTCACTATAAAAGATAATTGTACAATTAATATTGATAAAATTGAAACCACAAACATCGAATTTAAAAATTATGTAATTCAAAAAATAAATGAATTAGAAAACAATATTGATCTTGATGTTATAGGTAAATCATTTGAATACAATTTCACTTTCGAAGTTCAAAATTAATTAATCTGCTAAAAAACAAATAATTGACCATTTGTTATCTTAGAATTAAAAGTATACATTAAAAATAAGTCGCTTTTTGATTGGATATTAAAAAATCCTGACTAATTTTGTGTCGGGGTAAGTCTTGTACGACCAGCTCCTTTCAATTCCTCCAGGACGGGAACGTAGCAAAGGTAGAAAGTTGAGCGGTGCGATATAAGTAGCTTACCCCTCTTTTTTTTTGGAATATTTTTTGATATCCTTTCAAAATGAAATATTCAATTCTCTTTTCATGTTTGATTTTTAGTAGTTGCTTTGGACAAATGTTTCAATCAAAACATATTGGAGGTTCTTTAGGATTGATATTGAATTTCGGTACTCATGTTAATTCCATTGGTGTTTCAGTAAAAACATATTATCAAGAATATTTTTATCAGGTTAATTTAGGAACAAGTTTCGCATTTAATTTAAGTAGTTATGGAAATCGTAAACACTTTAGGGAATCTAGAAACTATCTTGGCTTACAACTACTAGGAGGTAAAAAGTATAATACAATCGATTTTCAATTGGATGGTTTAACCCATCAAAGTACTTTTCAAAATGCGTTAGGTTATAATTACCTCTGGTATTTTGATAATACAGGAACATCTCAACGATCTGGAGGTTGGTCTCTATCACTAAATAAAGTTGGAATTTATTTTGAAAATGATGTTTTCGGTGGTCAAGCCAAAGATCGTTTCAGGACAGGACATTTAATAGTCACATATCGCTATCAAGATTTCAAATTCGGAACAGGTTTTTACATTTGGACAGGTGAAACAGCCGATTCAAAATGGATTCATGAAGAACGACCTAAAAATCCATATGGTTATCGTTCATTAGAAAATAATCTTTACGGAAAAACAAGTGTCGGTGCATTATATGGGAGCATAATAGGAAATTTACCATATAATCAACTTGCTTTTGCAAAAATCGGAATCGATTCTGAACACCTTCGTCATGCAGTTCAAAATAGATTTGTTCATGATTTAATCTTTTTACCAAAGAAAATTGAACGAAACACGCCACACTACCCTCGCTTAGATGAAAATGGTTTTCCAACTTTTGAAAAAGATAGCGTTAGAAAATCCAAATTTTACTTCCAAGCAGGATTTAATGAGAACTGGAGTAATTAAGAGTCTTTTTTCTTCCCCCTTTGAAGGGGGATCGAGGGGGATGACTTCCGTGAACTAAAATTTGTATCGTCTCTCTTCGCACTTGAATATTTTCATTATCATCTCCCTTAATCCCTCTTCAAAGAGGGAAACTCAAGTACACTTCCTCCTTTGAAGGGTCCCGATAGCTATCGGGAGAGGAGGATGATATCCGTGAACTCAATTCTGTATCATTTCTCTTCGCACTTGAATATTTTCATTATCATCTCCCTTAATCCCTCTTCAAAGAGGGAAACCAGATTCTCTTCACTCTTTCAAACAATATATAACATGTCTAATTCTTTCATTTACATTATCTAATAGATTCATAACTTCACCTTCTGTAAATCTTATTAGTGTATACCCTAATCTTTCTAGTTTATCTTGTCGAAAACGATCGTATACAGGTTTCTGGAAATGAGAATTCCCATCAATTTCAATTATTAGTTTTAAAGAAGGAGCAAAAAAATCAACAATAAAATGATCAATTGGTCGCTGTCTCAAAAAACGTATACCCGTTTGTTCTCTAGATAAAATCGCTTTCCAAATTCTTTTTTCTGCTTTTGATACTGTTTGAGTTCTTAACTCTCTAGCATACTCTTTTAAATTTTTATTGTAATGATTATTGAGGTGCATTTGGTTATTTTTTAATATTAATTTAAGAAAAATTATTCGATTATGGAAATAAGCTTCCTCCTTTGAAGGAGGAACGAGGAGGATGATATCCGTGAACTCAATTCTGTATCATTTCTCTTCGCGCTTGAAGATAACACTATCACCTCCCTTAGTCCCTCCTCAAGGAGGGAAATAAAAAAAAAACAAACTCATAAATATCAAATATTAAAAAATGAACCACTATGGACTAAAAGTCCATAGTTTCGTTTTTCGGACTAAAAGTCCGCTAATATTTAGTTAATCTTCAATTATGAAATTGCTATTCTGATTATCATTTGGATTTCGATGATGTTCCA
>CANGHX010000253.1 GCA_947453715.1 Flavobacteriales bacterium
AGCTTGTAATTCAGCATTTAATTGTGTTAAATAATCCGTCACCGTAATTTTACCATTCTCTAATTGAGAAGAAGCAGTTGTCGTAACATTGTGACGTTTTTCAACGATTTGTTTGTCTTTTTCGATGATTTCTTTGATAGATTTTATCTGTGCTGTTTGTGTAGTCAAAGCATTATTTAAATTGAATAAAAACACTTCTCTTTGCACGTCCAACATTTGCTGATTAATAGATAATCTATTTTTTTCACGCGATAATCCGTACAGTGAACTGACATTCCATTTTACCATTACACCTGCATTCGCAAATCCTCTTAAATTTTGATTTAAAAAATTAGGACCTGGTCGACCATAATTTGCATCAGCATAAAGCGAAACTTTTGGTAAAGCGAAATTATTTGTTTGTTTGAAACGATTGTCTAACAATTCCTTTTGTAAATCCAACATTTTTAATTCAGGTCGAACAACTTCAGTTGCTGCAGTTTTGCCACCTAATGGAACAGGCGCTAATTCACTTGCATCTGTAACGGGTTGACCAATAAAAATGGAAAGAGTTGAATAAATAGCACTTAAATTATCTTTTGCTTCGATGATGTTTTGTTCCGTTTTCAATGACTCAGCTTCCAATTCATCTAAACTACTTTGTAAAGCCAATCCATTTTCTTGAGCCGCTTTTAAATTTTTTAAGCGATTATCAATATTGTTTTTATAAATATTCAGAACGTTTAAATTTTCTCTTGAAAGCAAAATCGTTACATACAATTGATTGACCTGATCAATAAGGCGGTATAATTCCACTTCATTTTTTTGTAAATCTAAATTAGCAGCAATGTTTTCAATTACTTTTTGCTGTTTCGTTTGTCCTCCATCATAAAGATTTTGATTTAAACTCAACGAAGCTAAGTAAGTATCATGTGGAAAAGAAATATTCATTCCAGGAAATACAACCACTTCACTTTGATAGTTTCCTTTTGCCATGAAAGACAATTGAGGCAACCAATTTTCATTGATTCCTTTTTTGTTCACTTCTGAATTTGCAGAGATAAGGTTATTTTGCTTTAGAAGGGGATATTGTTTTTTCGCCCAAGCAACACACGAATCCAAGGTCAGCGAAGACTTTTGTCCGAAACTGATGAATCCGAGTTGAGCAACAATTAATAATGATAGAATTTTCTTCATCTTTTAATTTTTGTTGAGAGTTAATTTAAAATCAACGAATTCTTTCACTGATTTTTTTAATTTTTGATTTTCTTCGTCGTGAAATGAGACACCACTCGATTTTTCAATTGCTTTAAAAATAGGCGATGCTAAAAATGGATAAGCGCATAAAGAATGAATATTCATCATGACAACTGTTGGATCAATCATCGGGATTTCATTTTTTTCCATTCCTTCATTTAACAAGGCAATCAAATGAACCCCTTTATCCTTTTTAATGTTTTGAACTTTTTCGTAAAAGAGTTCTTCGTTCACACTGATTTCTTTGATAATGAACATAGACATTTGAGGATATTCAGAAAGAAAATCGATGATATTATCGATGTATTTGAAAATACGTTCCTTAATTGGCAAAGAAGTATCAGAGAAAACCAACATTTGCTCGAAGTATTTTGAAAGCGCACCATCAAAAACATAATCGAATAATTTTTCTTTGTTTCGGAAGTAATAGTGTAATAAAGCTTTATTTATTCCTGCATTATCAGCAATATCTTGCATTCGAGCACCATACAAACCGTATTTCATAAAAGCATTTTTAGCTGCTTCAATGATTTTTTCTTCGGTATTAATATCTTTTAACTGCATAGTTTAATTGAATGGTTTAACCATATGGTTAACAAAAGTACAAACTTTTTTAAACTATTTCAAAAAAATAATTATCCGGGTAAATAAAATGTGAATTTTGAAAGAAAGTGAATTTAAGCTTTCACCAATTCAATCACCGTAATTTCTGGCATGATCCCAACTCTACCCGGGAATCCTAAGAAACCAAAGCCACGGTTAACGTAAATATATTTTCCTTTTTTCTCATAAGCTCCAGCCCATTGAGGGTAAATGTATTTCGAAGGACTCCATTTGAAACCTGGGATTTCGATCCCAAATTGCATTCCGTGCGTGTGACCTGAAAGTGTTAAATGAATGTGTTTGTCGTGATCCAACGTAACTGCATCCCAATGCGATGGATCGTGAGATAATAAAATTTTGAATAAATCGTCTTCTAAATTTTCAGTTGCTTTGTTTAAATCGCCATGTTTCACGAAACCTTTCTTACCCCAATTTTCAACTCCGATTAACGCCATTTTTTCGCCATCTTTTTCGATGTGCAAATGTTCGTTTAGCAATAATTTGAACCCAATTTTTTCATGGACTTTTTTCAAATTTTCCAAGTTTTGAGCTTTCGCTTCTTCTGTTGGCCATGGAATATAATCGCCATAATCATGATTTCCTAAAATAGAATAACTTCCATAAGGGGCCGTTAATTGACTAAAATGTTCAATCCAATCATTCATTTCTTCCGCATGATTGTTTACTAAATCTCCCGTAAAAACCATTAAATCACTTTTTTGAGATTTCGCAATATCAATGCCTCGTTGCACCGCAATTGGATCATCAAAACTTCCAGAATGAATATCCGATAATTGCGTAATTGTAAAACCATGAAAAGCTTCAGGTAAATCTTTGAACGCTAATTTCACACGATGTACACGGTAATCATATTTCCCTTTTACAACTCCGTAAAGCGTTCCGATTAACGGAATTGATGCGATGCTTAACCCAACAATACTCACAAATTTTCGACGCTCAGGTAAAAAGTTTCCTTGTTTTGTGATCCCATTCATTTTTGTTACAATAAAAGAATAAGTCCCTTGCACAAATCGAGCAATGTCTTCAATTAATAAAAATGGCGTTACAACTAATTTTGGAACAAGAATGATGATCATAGCCCCCATGATCCAGTTAAAATTCTTATTCGGACCATGCGAAAATTTCCCTGTTGCTCCAAGATAAAGAATAATTAAAATCAATGTGATATCAACGATCCAATAAGCCCAAAGAATGATTGAACTAGTTGTACTATTCATTCCGCTCACAACTGTTTTCACAGCTTGAAAAACATATAAATCTACCAGCAACCAAATAACGGTCACAATCAAAAAACGAGTTAACATGTGTATCTATTTTGCTACGAAGATAAGTCGTTTGTTTTATTTTGAAAATGGAATATCGATGAAAGGTGGATTGATGAGGGTGAAATGGGGTTTCGACTTCGCTCAACCTCCATTTCAATTTCATTAAAAAATGATTTGTTGGAAAATCTCAAATTGACCAAGCATTTCTAGATATTAATTTATCGTAGTGGTTTTCAATCATCAAAAGTTTTATAATACCAATTATTAACTGGTATAAATGCTTGTTCATAATAACCTAGCAATTTGGGAGAATTAGTGTTTTCACCTTTTACTTTCAAAAAACCATAAAACAAATAATCAATGCCCAATAATTTCATTTGCTCTGGAGTGTGAGCAATAGTCATATAACCTAATTTTGGAACAATATTAATTTCTTCATGGTAAATTTTCCATTTGTTATTTATTTTTTTGAAATAAACTGACACGTAAAAATCAGTTTTATTAGGCCATTTTAAAGAATCTTTTATAATGATTGTATCAGGTTTTCCTAAATCATTTATTCGAATTTCTGTTTTTGATCTATCAATATAAGAATGGCTAATTGGTATTATGTTATTTATGATACAAACGATAATATTTTTTTTTCGATTAATTAAAAATAATGAATCCATAAATACATTTAATTCATAACCTGTAGCTCGATATCTCCCTCTTTTTATCCAAAAATTAGTTCTTTGATTTAATGTGTCAAACAAATTACAATAAATAGAATCTTCACCTATCCTTTGTTTTGAAATATCAAACAATTGTTTTCGAATTAGTTTTAACTCTTTAATACTATGATTAAGAGTATTAGGAAATTTTCTATAAACGAGTTTATCATCATAATCATGTTTTGGAATACAGCTCCCCAAAATTAAACTGAAAAAAAATATTATAATAACTACATTTTTCATCTTCTTTGTTTTATAAATCCCGCTCCGCTGGATTTGCACCGCGTAGCAGCTACGAAGTAAATCCTGCGGTAT
>CANGHX010000254.1 GCA_947453715.1 Flavobacteriales bacterium
CCTTTAAAGAAAATTAACCTTCGAAAAGCAGAAATTGAGAAAACACTCAATTTAAATGTTCCTGCTAAAATTACATCGTTGAATCCCATACTTGAAAAGGTTAAAAGTGATTTGACGGAAAAATACAAAAGTCCACATTACGGTGACGATTTTCCTTATACTTCAAATGGAGTATTTTCAATGTCTATTTCCAAAGAGTCAATTCCTCGCGCAATCAGATTGATAAATACCTTTGTTAATCTCATGCAAAAAAGAGGTCATTCCTTCAAAATCGAACGAGAAACAGAAGTAATTGTTTATAATGAAGCTATTTATTTGCGATTAAGAGAAAAAAGAGAACGATATGTGAAAGAAATTTCAAAATATGGAACTGAATATCATGGCTATAGACCAACTGGAAATCTCTATTTTATTATTGATCGATGGTCCAGAGAACGAACCTATGCGGATTCAGATAAAGAAAAATTGGAAAATAAACTATCACACATTATCGCCTATCTCGAAATCCAAGGAGAAAAGAAAGTTCAAGAGCTAATCGAAAGTGACGAAAGGCATCGAATACGAGAAATTGAAAGAATAAAGGAGGAAAAAATAAAACAACAAATTGAAGCTGAAAAACAAAAGTTAAAACAACTTTACATCAATACAGAAAATTGGGTTCAAGCTTGTAATTTAAGAAATTACATTAAAGCATTAGAGCAAAATGCTATTCAGACCAATTCTTTAAATCAAGAAACGAAAGATTATATCAAATGGGGAAATAAACAAGCTGATTTGATTGATCCATTAGTTTCCGAAAATCTGTAGGATTTTAAATAATGAATTAGTACTTTTTTGAGAACAATATCTAAAATGGTATTAATCTCAAAAAACACTAAAAATCAGGAGAACATATTCCATATCGGAATATGGAATAATACTCACATTCATTCAAGAAAATTAAGTTGATACATCTTCTCCAAATCCTCCCAAAATTGGTGGGATAATTGTTCGGTCAAGGGCACTCTGATTAAAAGCACTTTTCCCAGAGGGAATGGTGCTTTTTTGTTTTGAGCGAGTCTGTTCGCTAGCGGAAAATGGATATATTACACTCTTATGCGCACAAATGCAGAGTGAGAAAGAGGTGAAAACGTATTAGTAATCACTTTGTATAAAGAACATAGGATCATCTTCTTTTTCTTCATTTACGTAAATACTTTTCCATTTACCAATGCCAAAAAACTCATGCTCACAATATTCCTCATAACATATCTCTTTATCAAAGATTTGAAGCATCGAAATAATGGCTATCGGTAATAATATAAAATCGTCAAGCTCGCTTGCCAATTTGATTATATCACCCGTATTTTCATATAAATTCAAAAAAATAGTTAATTTATTCCGTGAAATATCTTTCTGCTCTTCAAGATATTTCAATCTTCCTGTTATTACTTCTTTAAATTTGGTTTCCCAGTATAATTCCCACTCTTTTAATATAACTGGAACGAAAACAGCTTTTTCTATACCAAAGTCAATGTAAATTTCGCTCCATATATATTCATTTGTCATAACATATATTTCGTCATAGGAACGATTTTCTATGTAGTGTTTGAGCTGAAGAGTAAGCCCTTCATATGTATGAATTCTCCAAGCTTCATCTTTGGATTTAACAACTATTACTTCTTCGAGTGCCATTACTTCGAAATCTCTTTTCTCAGAATAATAATAAGTGAAGGCTTCAACAAATTGATGATAACTTGGAAGTCCATTCGCCGTATTATTCAAATCAAACATAAAAGCTGCCAAACTCCTTATTCCATCTACTGCTAACAAATCTGACAACTCATTATAAATGTTAACTAATGCTTCTTTTGTGAGATAATTGAGCCTTAGATCCCGATATCGATTGTTAATCCATGCTTCAAAGTCGATTAGCGTGTAATAATAAGGGTCATCCGAATCGAGTTTATCAAGTTCATCATTCCAATGCTTACGAGGTTTATAATTAAAATCGATGGATACAAATATATTCTCTTTCCAGATACTTAGGTCACAATAAAGTCGTTTATTTTTAATAAAATATCTTAATACAACTTCTTTTTCTATTAAGAAGTCTAGATCGTCCAAAACTACATCAAAAATTATAGAATCATCTTTCGTTATAATGGCTTCTAATCTTTTTTTCGAATCTTCATTGAGTACGTTTTTGAATGGAATAATTATCTTCCATTGTTTTTTAGTGGCTGTAATCGAATTTTCTGAAAAGTGCTCCCAATGCAGGAAACCAGTAATGGAATCATATGCGATCAGAAATACAGGCATTGTTTCATTTATCGTTTCCCAGTATTGTTGATGTCTTTTTGAAAAATAAAGCGTTAATCCGGATTTTGATCTTTTAAAATATTTTCCTCCTTTAATTTGGATAGCAGCAAATCGCCCATTTGGTTCTTCATTAGCAGTTTCAATAATTGCATCGATTCCAAAATCTCCCACATGTTGTTCCCTGAAAATCCAGTTAAAATCCGCAAATGCACATCCAACAGAATGAATTGCTTTTCGTTCAGTATGATGATTGTGCAATCTTCCTTTCATAATAATAAATTAAATTTCAAACAATAACCTTTATTAAAATATCATCCAAGCTTGATTACAGTTTATTTATAAACTCATTTTTTCGTTGATTTAGTTTTTCTATTAATTTTCACAACCATAAATTCACGTCAATCTCCATTTCATTAGTTAATTGATTTTTCTTTCGAATTTCAGCCTTTAAAGGAAGTAAATAGGTGTTCAATTTAGAGTCGAACCAAATAGCAGTACTCCATTGAAGATCATTTATTTTAGCTATAGATTTCAATCTGCCCCAACCCTCTTCTTGCCATTTTAGATTAGTCCTAATTTCTTGAGAAATTTCTTCTGGTAATGAAACGAAAAACCAACCATTTGGTACTTCATATTGCCAAACTGTAGCTTTGAATTGATAATTGATTTTTCCTAAAAGGGTTGTCACGGTATTCTTTAAAAAAGAAAATTTACTTATTTACCACTTCAACTCTATTTTATAATAATCTGAAGCTTTTCCTTCTGGATCGTACCAAATTGTTTCAGGATGAATTTTACCATCAACGTATTTTCCTTTGCCTAAAAGACTTCCATTAGGATGATATTGGAGCCAATCTCCATTTAATTGCCCTTTATTGTATGTTGTTTGACCTTGAAGTTTACCATTTTCATGATAGATATAAATTGTTCCGTGTGGAACTCCATCCATGTAATTTATTTTTCGAGCAACTTCCCCACTTTCATAATAATCCGTTTTTTCTCCATGCCATTTTCCGTTCACAATAGTAACTTGACTACTCATTTTATTAGATTCTTCGAAAAAATGAATCATTGTTCCATTGTAAACTTTTGCAAAGCTTGAATCAGTATAATAAGTGCTGTCTTTCTCATTATAAACTTGTGAAAATGAAGTGTACAAAAAGCAGATTGAGAACAAAAATGTAATGTGAAATTTTTTCATGACTGGTTTTTATTTAAAGTTACAAAAAAAAGATATTAAACTAGTCTAATATCCTTTTAATTCTCTATTTGTTAACTATTTAAAATCAATATGGTTAAGCGCCAAATTGTGCTAAATGATGGTTTAAATGGTTGTAAAACATGTTGTTCCATTCTTGATCATTCATTTTACCGAATGATAATGATACTTTTCCGTCAAAGTGAGCTTTTCCTAATTCTAACGTTTGGTTGATATAATCAATCAATTGTTGTTTTTCGAATTCAAAATCTTTTTTGTCTGTAATCACAAACGCAGGCGCAGTTTGACTGTTTTTCTTGTATTCCTTTGTCCCTGTAACAATTTTCTTAACGAACATTTTTAACATCAAACTCATTAAGAAATTTGGTTTTGGATGTTTATCTGTATAAACAAATTCATATGCTACACTACAATGTGCTAACATTTGTCCAACACTCATTTTTCCCCATAAAGGTTGAGTTTCTGGAGTCAATTTGTTAATGCGTTCGATGATTTCGTTTACATCGTTTTGATCAAAAACACTTTTCATAACTTATTTACTAATTTGATTATTAATTTTTTCTAAACATGTAATTTTTCAACACATTTATTTTCTCATCATTGATAAA
>CANGHX010000255.1 GCA_947453715.1 Flavobacteriales bacterium
AGAGCTCACCGTGCTTGTGGTGACACAAGTTGCAAGGTAAACCTTACGGACTGAAAGACCATGTAAACCAAGGCTTGAGGGTTGCTCGCCCAATCTTGGAGGGTAGGTCGATAGAGCCCATGAGTGATTGTGGGCCTAGATAAATGATAAACGCTTTAAAGTAATTTAGAGAACAGAACCCGGCTTATGGTTTGCCTTTTTTTATTCTACTATTGGTTCTGATGGAGCTACTTGAATAGGAATAGAATCTGTTACAGGTAATTCAATTATAGGTTCAGAATAAACTTCTATAGATTTTGTATCCTTCATTTTTACAATTACTTTTTGATAAAATGAATAATTCAATGATTGTTTTGCCATTGAACCTTTATAGTAAATAAATTCAATGTTTTGATATTCAAAAGGATGTATGCGTTGATGAACAGAAATTGGAATTGTTTTCCATTTTTGATTTAGTTGTTCATTGAATTCGCTTTTAGCTAAGTATTCTAACAAGATTTTAGCGTTATCAAAGTTCTTCGCTTGTTTAACAATTCCAGCACAATGCAAATTAAAATAAGCACCTGAAGTTGTTTGATTTAAAAAAACAGGTTTGTAAATTTCTGATAAACTATCTTGGTTACTAATGTTTTGGATGTAATTTGATAAATTGGTTAAATAATAATTTGGCTTTAAGTAATCATCTATAGATTTACCTAAGTACAATTGATCTTCTATAAAATTAGTAGCTTTTTTATAAAATTCAGGACGTTTATTTAGACGGTTTATTGAACCTAAAAATGGAATTAATTCTGTATAATTTTCCAAATCAGTAGTCCATTTGTCTTTATATTCATTCGTAAATAATTCAGCATATTTTTCAGGTTCTTTTTCTGCTTTAAGTTTTGTAACCAATACATAAGGGTCGAGACCAATTCCAAACCAAGTATTATCATCAGATCTAAAATTAGATTCAATTAAGCTATTTAAATTTTCAGAATTAATAGCATTCAAAAGGTTTAATCTTTGTGCTTTGCGTATTGATACGATTGATTTTAGAATGATAATATCAGCATCAGTATTGTAACCTTCTGCTTTAATTTTTGAAATTATTTCATTCGCAGATAAGTGAACAATTCGAACAGAAATATGATGTTTTTTCTGAAAGTTTTTAAAAATCGAAAGGTCCTTTTTATGAAGGCAATCAGTATAAATGGTTACAAATTGTTTTTTTGATTCTTTGGCAATTTCAACATTGCAAGATGTAAAAGTCATCAAAACAACAATTATTACACTAACAGCAACTGAAACCTTCCTTGAAATCATAACGCAAATATATTCATCTTAAATAAGAATCTGTTCAATAAAAACTTTAATTTTGTCAAAAATATACAAAGTGAGCTATTCAATCAAAACGACAAAAAAACAAAGCTTAGTCATTAAGAAATTGTTAGAAGATATTCAAACAGGTGATGCAACTAAAATTGCTGCTGCTTTGAAATTATTGCAAGTAAATGGAGATATTACCGTTTTACGTCCCTTAGCAGAATTGTTGATGACGGATATTGTAGAAACAAGTAAATATGAAATCATCAGTTTTTTAGGAGATTTAAAAGTTTCTGCAGCAGCTGATGAAATGATGAATTTAATAAAAGATGATCAATTTTTACCTGTTAGACAAGCGCTTTTGACAAGTATATGGAATAGCAAAGTTGATTACAGTTACTATATTGCTGATTTCGTGGAAATTGCATGCGAAGGAGATTTTATGGAAGCATTAGAATGTTTGACTATCATTGAAAATATGGAAGGGCCATTCCAAGAACAACATATTTTAGAAGCGCAATTGCATTTAAAAGATTACATAGAAGATGATGCGCCTAAAGATCCTCAACGTGCTCACATTTTAAGTGAAATTGCTGTTTTGATCAAAGATTTCGATTTAGGAATTGACGACTAATTAATATTTAAATAAAATTATTTTAAACTGCTTCAATTATTCGGAGCAGTTTTTTTGTTAAATATTACTAGTGTCAATACGTGTAATTCTATCAATCGCATTAAAATATTCGACTAAATTAGAATTATGTTCGATAAAATTGTAATTTTGCTCATCTAGTAAGTAAAAGTGCTTACTTTATTTTAATTAAATTATCTTTGTTTTTAGATAAAACTACAGCTATGGAACACAAAATGTCAAGAAATAACACTATTATTTCTTTGCTTAAAAATCAATCGGTGAATTCTTTTAATAAGAAATTTAAACTCGCTTTACTTTTTTTAACTATTATTAATTTTAATTCCTTTTCACAGGAGGAAGTTATAAAACGAACACCTAAAGCTTCTTCAAATGTAGAATCTGTAAAAGGAATTGAAAATGAAAAAGATCAATTACATAAATTAATGGTTGAAATGGAAGGTTCATATCAGTTTCAAATTTCAAAACCTGACTATTCGCCAGTTGTTTCATTAGAATTACTGGATAGAATTCAAAAATCAAGATTAGAGAATGAAAATTCTACGATTGTATTAGATCAATATATTTCCATTTTGGTTGTTTCAAAATCAAAAATGACATCTATAGGATTTCAAAAATTAGAAAATTTAATTTATGTTAATAAATAATTGTAGTATGAAGAATTTTACTCAAAAATTTAAAGCTGCTATTTTATGTTTGTTGACATTTTTTAGCGTATCATTTTTTTCAAATGCACAAGAAACTTGCGCGACAGCAGTTCCAGTAACTGACTTAACAGGTGTTGTTTGCGCTACAGGTTCTCCTGGCTCAGTAGATAATATGGCTGCGGCTTCATGTGGCGGTGGTACCTTAGAAGCTTTTTATTCATTTATTGCTCAAGGACCTAATGCTACCATTAATGTTACTTCATCTGTTTCTGGATTTAGACCTGAGTTTGTTGTAATGGAATCATCAGATAATACTTGTTCTGGTTTATTTTCTTATTATGGTGTAAATTGTTTTGATGGAGTAGGGAATTACACATCTTTAACTGGAAATGCTACTTTATTAGTTCCAGGTAAGAAATATTGGGTTTTAATTTCAAGTGGAAAAGCAGTAGAAGTAACGACGGGAACTTTGACTGTTTGCATTACTAATCCGCCGGTGCCTGTAAATGATCTTTGTTCTGCAGCAACAGTTGTTACTCCAGATGGTACTTGTTATCCAGGAACAACTGTAGGTGCTTCAGATAATTTAGATGGTACAACTTATTATGGATGTCAAACTGGAAATAATGCTGAAGTTTGGTATTCGTTTGTTTCAACTGGTACAACTGCAGATTTCACTATTACAAATGGTACTATGACAGGTAATGTTGAAGTTGTATTAATTGCAAATACGTGTACAGGAGGCATTGTAGAAACTCATTGTGCAGGTTCACCTTACGCTTATACTTTTCACAATTTAACACCTGGGACAACGTATTTTTATACTGTTTCCTCATCTACAGGTAGTTTAGGTACTTTTACAACATGTGTAAATACATACACGCCACCTGCAATTTCTGGTCAGGATTGTAGTACAGCTTTATTATTATGTAGTAATGCAACAATAAATGAAGGAGTTTCAAATGCAGGATATGGTATTCAAGAAGTTGATAACAATAATTCATGCCTAGCAGCAGGAGAAAGACAATCTAAATGGTATAAATTTACTGCTGCTAATAACGGAACATTAGAATTTAACATTCACCCAAATGTTCTAACAGATGATTATGATTGGGCGATATGGGATATTACAACACAAGGATGTCCTTCTTTAAGTAACCCTACACATACATCATTAGCTTGTAATTGGGATGGTGCTACGTATCTTCAATCTACAGGGATGTCTTCTTGTCCAAATATTTGTGCGTCTGAGCCTGACGCTCAAGATTGTAGTCCATCTGCTGGTTGTCAAGCTTATTGTTTTCAAGATTGGATGAGTGGAACGTATACACCTTTAACATTAACAGCAGGTCATTCATATGTTATTGTTGTAGATAATTTTTTAAATAGTAACTCAGGTTATACAATGACATTCGGTGGAGCTTGTGGTGGAGGATCTTTAATCATTGGTCCTGATACAGGCTTTTCATATG
>CANGHX010000256.1 GCA_947453715.1 Flavobacteriales bacterium
AAATACGAGAAAAACTATAAATATCTTGTCTTAAATTTTGCTCATTATCGTTTAATACTAAATTAATATATGTCAATGCTTTTTTATAATCTCCTGTTCCAAAATAACTGTATGCTTTATTATAAGTTAACATAATCTCATACTCTTTATTGATTTTCTCTCCATAAAAAGCTTGTAACTCTTCAATTTTCGGAATCAAATCAACACTTTTTTGAAAATCACCCATCGCATGCAACAAATTCAATTCTTGATTGTACGAATTGGTAAATAAACGCACTAAAATATCTGTTGAATTAAACCCTTTTACAGTTTCCAAAGCACGCATTTCAGCAATAAGTTTATTCGCATTTTCAAAATCTTTATTATCGATGTAACATCTTAACAAATGTGAGATTGTCAAAACATATCGCTGCGCAGTATCTATTTTAATATTTGGATTATTATCTAAAATTTCTCGTGTACGATTGAAAAATTGAAAACTATCAGCATAATTCCTGTTAGTTGCAGCACATAAACCTTTAATGTAATAACACATTGAAGCAGCTCTAGTTGAAATAGCAGTATTTTTTCCTTTAATCAAATGGTAATCAGCTATACCTTCAACAACAGCTTGTTCCTTTTCTGTTCTAGCAAAACCACCACTTCTAAAAATTAAGTTGATTTTTGAATAAATCACTTGGTATTCTGCTAAGTTTCTCAATTTAGCAATAACCATCTCTTCTTCTTCAACTAATTGATCTAAATCTGTAGTGAACTCTCCTGCTTCGTATGCTTCTTCTAATAATTTTTTCTCCCAAGAAAGTAACTCATACCAATAATAAAATTTCTCATGATCTTTAGCCAATTCTTTAGCGCGAGCAACAAATTTCTCACACTCTCTGTACAAAGCTTTATTATAAAGAACTTCAACATTCTTTATTTCTTGCTTCAACATACTACTTACAGATTGTTCGCTGTAAAAAGACCTTAAACTTTTTAGGATTAATTTATATAGATGATTTTTCTCAGATGGTAGATGTTTTATGAATGTTTCTTTCGCAAAAGCTTTTTTCAACTCATCTTCATTATATGAAGTCTGTTTTTCTATAAAATCAAAAATCTTTAAATAGTTCTTATCTCCGGATTGAAGTGAAGATGATAATTTAAAAAATCGTTTCTCAGATTTTGTAAGTGATTTAATAAGTTTAAAAAGTTCTGTAGAAGGCTTCATACTTTATAGTTTAATACATCCTTCCAAATATACATAAAAAGAAGTTGAATTCCCACCATTAAATATTTGAGATTATTTAAACGGTATTATCTATTGATTAAACAGTTTAGATAAATTAACATTGAATTCCTACCAAATAAATAGAATAAAAAGTAAAGCTCTCAACTTTTTCAAGTGAGAGCTTACTAACAAACAACAAACAACAAACAAACCCTTTCGGGTTTTACCTTTAAACTATAAAGATTATCTTAATTTCACCTTTTGACCTCTGGCTATTTTCTCATCTGGTGACACTGTTTCATTTAATTTCTCTAATGATTCTAATTTAATCGCCTCTTCTTGAGAAACCTGTCTTAACGTTTTTGTTTCAGTTAAAACATAATTATCTTCTTTACTTTTAGAATGCTTTCTTTTAGGTTGTAAATAAATAACATCTCCAACTTCTAAAATATCTTTTCGCTGACCAAAATCGTTGTATTTATATAATTGCCATAAACCAAGATTAAATTCTTTTGCGATTTTATAAAACGTATCTCCTTTTTTGGCTATAACATAATTCACTTTATTTTTATGAATGTAAACAGAATGTGAACCTTCAATCGTTTTTTCAGCAGCCAATAATTCTGGTGAATTAGTTGAAACAACTGAATTCAAACCATCTAATTGATACAATTTTAAATTTTCAATCACTTCAATCAACATCTGAGGATATTTCGGATTAGTTGCATAACCAGCATCTTTTAATCCTTGAGCCCAAGATTTATAATCTGTAGATTCGATTAAAAATAATTTTGAATAACGAGATTTAGAAGTTAAAAACTTACTATGATCAGCAAATGATTCATCCGCTGAAGAATAAACTCTGAAACATTCTCCTTTAGCATCATCATCCATATACATTTTTTCTCCTGTCCACTCGTGACATTTAATTCCAAAATGATTATTTCCTTTTTTAGCTAAATCTGAATTTCCGCTACCACTTTCAATAATTCCTTGAGCCAATGTTATACTTGCTGGAATTTTATAATCAACCATGTGTTGAACAGCAATGACTTTCCAAGATTCAACATATTCCTCTTTAGAAATAATTTTATCGACCATTGCAACTAAATTGAATGTCGAACCTATCACCAATAAAAAAAGAAATATCTTCATGACTCTTGTTTTGTCTCTATTACGGAAGTTATTAACAATGGTTACATTTTTTGTTAATAACATGAAATTTAATGTCAATATCGATCATTACGGATTGAATTATCACTAGGTGATTTGACAAAAAGTCATATTCAACTAAAAAATACTGTCATTTTTACAGTAAAAGATCACAAATGTGACTTTGGTTTATCATTTGACGATAAGAATATGTTCTAAAATTGAAAAAAATATGGACTTTACTAAATTCACAATCAAATCACAAGAAGCTTTAAATAAAGCGCATGTAATAACAGAACAAAATGGAAATCAAACCATTGAGCTAGGACATTTATTAAAAGCAATTTTCGAAGAGGACAAAGAAATAACGCCTTATTTGTTGCAAAAACTAAATGTCAATCAAAAAATGCTTGAATTAGCATTAGATAAAATCATCGAATCGTATTCAAAAGTTGCAGGTGGACAAATTTACCTTGGACCAAACACACAAAAAGTATTGAATACTGCTTTGACAGAAATGAAAAATTTCGGAGACGAATTTGTTTCAATCGAAATGCTTTTGTTTTCAATGCTTGATTCTTCAGATGCAATCGGAAATTTATTAAAAGACAATAAAATAACTAAAACAACTCTTAAACAACAAATTATGGATTTAAGAAATGGAGATAAAGTAACTTCTAATAGTCAAGAAGGAACTTATAAATCACTAGAGAAATTTGCTAAAAACTTAAATGAATTAGCTCAAGCAGGAAAATTGGATCCAGTAATCGGACGAGATGATGAAATTCGAAGAGTACTTCAAATATTAACTCGTAGAACGAAAAACAATCCAATCTTAATCGGAGAACCGGGTGTTGGTAAAACAGCAATAGCAGAAGGATTAGCACATCGAATCATCAGTGGAGATGTTCCTGAAAACTTAAAATCTAAAATTGTATACTCTTTAGATATGGGCGCTTTGATTGCTGGAGCTAAATACAAAGGTGAATTTGAAGAGCGTTTAAAAGCAGTAATTAAAGAAGTAATTTCAGCTGATGGAGAAATCATTCTTTTCATCGATGAAATTCATACACTTGTAGGTGCTGGTGGTGGCGAAGGCGCTATGGATGCAGCAAACATCTTGAAACCTGCTTTAGCGAGAGGTGAATTAAGAGCAGTTGGAGCTACGACTTTAAATGAATATCAAAAATATTTTGAGAAAGATAAAGCGTTGGTTCGTAGATTCCAAACTGTTTTGGTAGATGAGCCAACAACAGAAGATGCCATTTCAATCTTACGTGGAATCAAAGAAAAATATGAAAATCACCACAAGGTTTTAATTAAAGACGAAGCGATTATTGCAGCTGTTGAACTTTCTCAACGTTATATTACGGATCGTCAATTACCCGATAAAGCAATTGACTTAATTGACGAAGCTGCTTCTAAAGTTCGTATGGAAATCAATTCTAAACCAGAGGAATTAGATGAATTAGAACGTAAAATCATGCAACTTGAAATTGAAAAAGAAGCGATTAAACGTGAGAACGATACTAAAAAATTGGGTAGCATTGAAAATGAACTTTCAAATCTAAGTCAGCAACGTGATGCTTTCAAAGCGAAATGGCAAGCTGAAAGAGATGTGATTGATACGCTTCAAAAAATGAAAGAGAACATTGAAAATTTCAAATTAGAAGC
>CANGHX010000257.1 GCA_947453715.1 Flavobacteriales bacterium
AACCATCTCCACCGAGCCATCAATGGAATTGTTGTCTACTACAAAAACTTCTCCAGAAACACCTTCCAAAGCACGATATACCGAAACCAAACATTGCTCTAAAAAATAAGAAACGTTATAGTTTACAATAATAACCGATATGTCAATTTTTTGTTGCAGAATTTAGTTGTTAGGAATTAGCAAATAGCAAATAGGAATTAGAAAATAGTCTCAAGTCTTTTGTGTAAAGTCTTTCTATTTAATAGCGATACAAGAAATCTCAATCGGAACATCCAGAGGAAGTCGACTAACTTGAATGGTTTCTCTTGCAGGAGGCATAGATTCAAAATAAGAACCGTACACGCCATTTACTTTAACGAAGTCATTTAAGTCTGTCACGAAAATCGTGCATTTAACAATGTTGGAGTAATCCATACCAGCTTCTTTTAATAATAAACCGATATTGTCCATTATTTGTTTTGTAGATGCTTCGATTGTTTCAAGTGTCAATTTTCCAGTTTCTGGATTGGTTGGTATTTGACCACTTATATATAAGGTGTCGTTTTTTAATACTGCTGGACTATATGGTCCTATTGGTGCTGGCGCTCCTGGAATGCTAAACGTTTTTTTCATGGTTCTGTTTTTTGATAGGCTAAAGATAATCTTTTCTCAAAGAAGTCAAAAGTTGAAGGTTAAAAGTTAATAGTCTAATAGTCCAAAGTACAAAGTCCAAAGTCCAAAGTTAAAAAAATCCATAGTAGACTTTTGATTGCTAATTCATGCTTATTACTTTCTACTTTCTACTTTCTACTTTCAACTTTCTACTCTATCTTTGCAACACTTTTCTAATTATGGATATTTTAATCATAGACAACTACGATTCTTTTACGTATAATCTCGTTCATTATTTGGAAGAGATAGATTGTAATGTTGAAGTTGTACGTAATGATCAAATCGATTTACAAGATATCGAGAAGTACTCAGCGATAGTATTGTCGCCTGGCCCAGGACTTCCAAAAGATGCTGGAAAATTAATGGAGGTAATAGGTAAGTTTCATCAAACCAAGCCAATTTTAGGTGTCTGCTTAGGTATGCAAGCTTTAGCAGAATATTTTGGAGGAAGCTTATATAACCAACAGGAAGTAAAGCATGGGGTTTCTGAAAAATGCAAACAGATTTATCCAAATAAGTTATTCACCAATCTAAACGAACATTTTGACGTTGGACTTTATCATAGTTGGGCGATCGATATAGAGGATGTGAAATGTTTCCATGTGACTGCGATCTCTGAAAATAAGGTGTTGATGGCGATTGAACATCAGTCATTACCTATAGTTGGTGTGCAATTTCATCCCGAATCTATTTTGACTCCAAATGGTAAAGAAATGATATTGAATTTTATCACAAAGTTTTGTTAATAATCAACCGGTTTTTTTTCAAAATCTTTTATTAAGCGTATATTAAAAATATATACATTTGTCTTAGAAATAATTAAATTTAGTTATAATGTCAAACAATCACCAAGCACAGATTGATGCTTTTATGGACAAAGTAAAAGCTACAAACGGTCACGAAAAAGAATTTTTACAAGCAGTTCATGAAGTAGCTGAAGCAGTTATCCCTTTCATGGAAGAGAATCCTAAGTACAAGACTAATAAGATTTTAGATCGTATGGTGGAGCCAGAAAGAACGATTATGTTCCGTGTTCCATGGTTGGATGACAAAGGAGAAATCCAAGTAAACAGAGGATACCGTGTAGAATTTAACTCTGCAATCGGTCCATATAAAGGTGGTTTACGTTTTCACCCTTCTGTTAACTTGTCTATCTTGAAATTTTTAGGTTTCGAACAAGTATTCAAAAACTCTTTAACTACACTTCCTATGGGTGGTGGTAAAGGTGGTTCTGATTTTGATCCTAAAGGAAAGTCTGACAACGAAGTAATGCGTTTTTGTCAATCTTTTATGACTGAATTATGTAAACACATCGGAGCTAATACAGATGTACCTGCTGGTGATATCGGTGTTGGTGGACGTGAAATTGGTTACATGTTTGGACAATACAAAAGAATTCGTAATGAGTTCGTAGGTGTTCTTACAGGTAAAGGTATCAACTGGGGTGGGTCATTGATTCGTCCAGAAGCTACTGGTTACGGAACAGTTTATTTCGCAAAAGAAATGTTAGCTACGAAAGGAAATAGTTTTGCTGGTAAAACAGTAGCAGTTTCTGGTTCTGGTAACGTTGCTCAATACGCTTGTGAAAAAGCTACGCAATTAGGTGGTAAAGTTGTTACTTTCTCTGATTCTGAAGGGTATATCTATGATGAAGCTGGTATCGATGCAGATAAATTAGCGTTCGTAATGGAATTGAAAAATGTAAAAAGAGGTCGTATCTCTGAGTACGTTGCTAAATATCCAACAGCGAAATTTGTTGCTGGAAAACGTCCTTGGGAAGTAAAAGTTGATATCGCTCTTCCTTGTGCTACACAAAACGAAGTTAGTGGTGACGAAGCAAAAGTTTTGGTTGCTAACGGATGTATCTGTGTTGCTGAAGGAGCAAACATGCCTTCTACACCAGAAGCTATTACTGTATTCCAAGATGCTAAAATTCTTTTCTCTCCAGGTAAAGCGTCTAACGCTGGTGGTGTTGCTACTTCTGGTTTAGAAATGTCTCAAAACTCTCTACGTTACAACTGGACAGCGGAAGAAGTTGATGCTAAATTACACGGTATTATGGTTTCTATCCACGAAGCTTGTGTGAAATACGGTAAAGATGCTACAGGAAATGTTGACTATGTGAAAGGTGCAAACATTGCAGGTTTCGTTAAAGTTGCTGATTCTATGATTGACCAAGGTTTGGTTTAATCATTTTTCAAAATAAATTGAAAGCCGGTTCCTTAGTTGGGATCGGCTTTTTATTTTAACCATATAAGGCATATAAGTTTCTTTTTTTAGGGTAGAGTTCGGTAGAGTTCGTTTACCAACGTTTTTTGCCCTTCATTAAACATGTTTTTACAGTTGAAATTTAACATCAAACCGATGGGTAGTTTTAGGATTTTCATGTAGGTTAATAGCTGCGCATGGTGTACAGGATGAACATATTCAACAGCTTTTAATTCCACAACTAAACTTTTTTCGATCAATAAATCACATCTCAATACCTGATTAGTTAATTTGCCTTTGTATTTAATAGGGATTTTAACTTCTGTTTCAAATTTTATTTTTCGTTCTCTCAATTCCTCTATCAAACAAGAATGATAAATGCTTTCTAAAAGTCCTGGACCTAATTCTTTGTGTACTTCAATTGCTGCTCCGTTTACCTTGTAAATTAAATCTTTAAGTGATTGTTTTGTTGTTTTCATGTATCTGTTTTGTAAGTTTCCCTAATTAAGTTAGTTAAAAAGTTCACTTCTGTCAAATGTTTTAATGTTTTTTAAGGTCAATATTTTCCTTTTGTGGTTTAATCTTACTCAGACCACTCAATTTTCTTATATGACTTATGTAGTTTAACTCTTTTTACGTACTCATTTTTTCTTTAATACCTAATATTGTTTCCTCCTGATCATTCGTTGCTCAATTTTCTTATATGCCTTATATGGTTTATCTCTATTCGCTTACTCATATTTTCTTATATGCCTTATATGGTTCAAAAAAATTATCTTAAATTTACCCCACCAAATATTTTTTACATGGAAACATTAGAAAAACGCACGATATCCTATGACCGTACTGGTTTTGAAGATGCTGAATTGAAATCGATTTACAAAGCATTGGTTAAACCTCGAATGATTGAAGAAAAAATGTTGATTTTACTTCGTCAGGGAAAGATTTCTAAATGGTTTTCAGGTTGGGGACAAGAAGCAATTTCAGTTGGGACTACCTTAGGTATGGATAAAGACGAATTTATGTTCCCAATGCACCGAAATTTAGGTGTGTTTACTTCAAGAGATATTCCTTTAAATCGATTATTTGCTCAATTTCAAGGGAAAATGTCTGGATTTACTAAAGGAAGAGATCGTTCGTTTCACTTTGGATCGAAAGAGCACAGGGT
>CANGHX010000258.1 GCA_947453715.1 Flavobacteriales bacterium
CCAACTTCATTTTTTCAAGAAGAACCAGTTCAAGTGAATGAATCATTGCTTGAAGAACAAGAAGAAGAGTCAATTATTGAAGTAGATAATTCATTTTCAATCGAAACACAAACGATTGAAGAACCAATCATTCATTCAGAAGAAATTGTTACTGAATATGAAGATCATTCAATAGAAATTGAGCATTCAACGATATTAGAAGATCCAGAAACTCATGAAATCATCGAAGAAAGCCACTCGTATGAAGCGACTTCTGTTGATGAGCAAGCAATCTCTTCGTTTATGCACAAATTCAAAGAAATTGAACATGCTTTAGCTAATCAATTTGGAATATCAAAATTGGATACTTTAGTTGGTTCTTTCGGTTTGAATGAGCGTTTACAATATATCAATGAGTTATTTGATGGTTCAAGTGAGGACTTTTCTACCGCTGTGAAAACATTAGACAATCAAACATCAAGTCAAAATGCATTTTTGAAAGTTGCTGAAATAGGAACATTAAATAACTGGGACATTCAAAGTGAGACCGTTGAAGAATTCATGCAAAAAATCAAAAGAAGATATTACGCTTAATGATTAAAATTAATTTTTTAAAAAGCTTTATTTTATTTGGTTTTTGCTTAATTTTTGGATCGATTAATGCTCAAATTGAAGAGGTTAGAAGAATTACTAAAACTCTTTGTTCTACTGAATTTCACGGAAGAGGATACGTTAACAAAGGTGATTCAATTGCAGCTGAATTTATCGTTTCAGAGTTTAAAAAAATTGGATTAAAACCATATAAAAAGTCATTTTTCCAAAAGTTTCAGTTCAATGTAAATTCATTTCCAGGGAAAATGGAAGTGATAGAAGGGACAAAAAAATTAATACCAGGGGTTCATTTTTTGGTAGATCCATCAAGTGCTTCAAGTCAAATGATTTGGCAACCGAAGTTGGTCTCAATTGAAACAGCTTTAGATAAAGAACTATTAAAGAAGGAAATTTCATTTATTAAACAAAGTCCAGCTTACAATGCCATCGCTTTTAATTTTTCAAAATTATCCAAAGATACATTGAAACTATTAGCTGGTTTGACTTATCAATTAGCTGAAGTTTTACCCGTTTTAGAAGTTGTGAATCAAAAGTTTACTTGGTCCGTTTCTCAAACGCAAACAAAATTTCCTTACATTCAAATTCAAGACTCCATTTTTAAAGATGGCCAAGAATTGGATGTAAATATTGAAGCAAAGTGGATTCAGAATTATACTTCAAGAAATATAATAGCATACAAAAAAGGTAAAAGAAAAGCCAAAACGATTGTTTTTTCTGCTCATTATGATCATTTAGGACAAATGGGAACGGACACTTTTTTTCCAGGAGGAAATGACAATGCGAGTGGAACAGCCATGTTGTTGAGGATGGCTAAATATTATGCTGAAAATCCAAGTGATTATAATCTTGTTTTTATAGCTTTTGCTGGAGAAGAAATAGGATTGGTTGGTTCTCACTATTTTGTTGAACATCCGACAATTCCATTATCTAAAATTAATTTCTTGATAAATTTAGATATCATGGGAAGTGGTGAAGAAGGAATTACAGTTGTAAATGCCACAAAATTTGAAAATGAATTTAATCAATTGGTAAAGATCAATGAAGAAAACCAATTGTTAACTCAAGTTAAAAAAAGAGGTCCAGCAGCAAACTCAGATCATTATTGGTTTTCAGAGAAAGGTGTCCCTTCATTTTTCATTTATACACAAGGACCAAATAAACATTATCACGATATTTTCGATACGTATGAAGAGTTGAGTTTTAAAGAATACGAAGATATAAAGTCACTACTAATTAAATTTGTTCAGTATTTTTAGGGTCTTAAAGAACGTTAGCTAAAACGATTTATATATTTTTGAACTTTACTTTTTTTCTATTTCGAATAGAATACACATTCATTTATGAAGAATTTACTATTAGCTATAACTTTAAGTGTTTCATATATAGCACTTTCTCAACCTTTAGGAGGTGTTCCATTAAATAAACCAGCACTTAAACCTTCACCGAAAGCAGCAGGATGCGTTCCACCTTCAACTACCACATTAATGGAAATCAATAATGTGCGAGCAATGATTCATACGGCTGGAAATCTATGGCAAATTCCAACTCAAAATTATTCTCAATATGAAATTCCAAAAAATTCTGGTATCATGTGTATGTTTACGGCTGCACTTTGGCTAGGTGGAACAGATGTCAATAATCAATTGAAGTTAGCTGCATTAAGATACAGAGATGGTCAAGATTATTGGACTGGACCACTATCAAATAACTTTGCTGATGTTTCAATAGATGATTGTTTTAAATATGATAAGCATTATGTAAGCACATTAGATCAGGTTAGCGAATTCAATGCATGGTTTGAAACAGGTAAGGATGATCAAGCAAATGGAACAAATAATCAAGCTATTTTATTTCCCAATTATCATATTCCAGATATTGTTAAAAATTGGCCTGCTCATGGAGATGTTTCCAAGGGACAAGATCATTATTTAGCTCCCTTTTTCGATTACAATGATGATGGTGAATACAATTATTTAGATGGAGATTATCCTTGGTATGATATTCACAAAACTAAAGATTGTAAAACGGATAAGCGTGTTTCTTTATATGGCGATCAGAATTTTTGGTGGGTAATGAATGATAAAGGTAATTTACATACGGAAACGAAAGCTGATCCAATCGGAATGGAAATTAGAGCTCAAGCATTTGCATTTACTTCCAATGATGAAATCAATAACATGACTTTCTATAATTATGAATTAATTAATAGAGGAACACAAACATTGTACAATACCTATTTTGGATTTTTCACGGATGGTGCTCTAGGAAATCCAACCGATGATTATGTCGGATGCGATGTGAATAGAGGAATTGGATACTACTATAATGGGAATAGTTACGATATGACCTACGCTGGCTATAAAGGTTATGGAGATAATCCACCTGCTGTTGGTGTTGATTTTTTCGAAGGACCGTACCAAGATGACGATGGAATAGATAATGCTTTTGGAATTGGGCCTAGTGAGGCGTTAAATGGAATAGGTTACGGTGATGGAATTGTTGATAATGAGCGATATGGAATGCGCCGTTTTTTATATTATAGTAATACTACAAATGGAGCAAATCCAAATCAAACAGATCCAACAGCTGCATTTGATTATTACAATTATTTAAGAGGTCGTTGGAAAGATGGAACTCCTTTTGTTTACGGAGGGAGTGGACATATTTCAGACCCTGATGCTAATCCAAATGTGCAATGTGATTTTATGTTTCCAGGTGATACAGATCCACTTGGGTGGGGAACAAATGGAGTGCCTCAACCTCTTTGGACAGAACAAACCGCAGGAAATGTCCCAAACGATAGACGATTTTTAGAATCTGCTGGACCATTTTTATTAAAACCTGGCGCTGTAAATAACATCACTGTTGGTGTTGTATGGGCCAGAGCACAAAGTGGTGATCCTTTTGAATCTGTAAAAGTGTTGAAAGTTGCAGATGATAAAGCCCAAGCATTATTTGAAAATTGTTTTAAAGTATTGGATGGTCCACACGCCCCAAATTTATCGATTCAAGAATTAAACAATGAGGTTATTTTGTATTTAGATAACCCAATTGGCTCTAATAATTATAAAGAACATTATGTAGAGTTTGACCCTTTTGTTGTTTCTACGAATCCAAATGCAGATAAAAATTATAGATTTCAGGGATATCAAATTTATCAGTTAAAAAATAACACAGTTACTGTTTCAGATTTAGAAGATGCAGATAAAGCTAGGTTAGTGGTTGAATGTGATATTAAAGATTCCTTTTCGCGAATTATTAATTTTGAATTTGATCAGAATTTGAATGCAAGTATTCCAGTAGAAAAGGTAAATGGAGAAAACAAAGGTATTCGCCATTCTTTTAAAGTTACGAAAGATTTATTTTCATCTGGAACTAATACTTTAGTCAATTTTAAAACCTACTATTATATGGCAATTGCATTTGGAACAAA
>CANGHX010000259.1 GCA_947453715.1 Flavobacteriales bacterium
ACATCCAAAACGGTAAATGTAAATGGCAATTATAACGGTTACATATACATCGGATCAAGTATTGATGTTTACAAAAAAATAATTGGGTTAAATCCAAATATTAACATAAGTCAAGCAAAAAATAGCAACTATATTAATGGTCAAAAAAATATTTCACTTACCAATTATTACTCAGGAAATTTATATCTAAATTTCATGTTTGATAGTTTAAATATTTCAATAGGTGCTGATATTTCGTATACCATTCCTAAAAGTTCAATCAGCACAAATGCATTAACTCCTTATTCAATGCAAAATTATTCAGCATCATTTAATTGGACCTTGCCATTTTCTCACATTTCATTAAGATCAGATATAACCTACACTATAAATGGTCAAAGAGCAAATGGATATAGTTTAAATTATTTAATCTGGAATGCTTCAATTAATAAAGCATTCTTAAAAACAGAAAACTTAATACTTTCTCTACAAGGAAATGATATGCTCAATCAAAATATTTCAGCACAAAGAAGTGTCAATTTTAACATCGTAACGGATTATAAAACGAAAATTATTTCACGCTATTTCCTTGTAAAACTGACTTATAAATTCAATAACAATAAAACGAAAGAAGAAGATGGGTGGAATTAAAATTGCGTTCTTTTTCATTGTATTACTAATCAATGGAATTACTTTTTCTCAAATAAAAACTGGAAAAATAGTATTCGAACGAAGAACAAATTTAGAAAAGCGATTTAAAGATGAAGATAGTCGATGGTTTGAATTTTTAGAGACAAATAAATTTAAAATAGATATTTTCGAACTCTATTTTAATGATACCTGTTCTATTTTTAAACCTTTAATAACGGATGAAATTGATCAGTTAAGTTGGACTACAACTCAAAATGCTGTCTATCAAAACAGTAATACAAACATGCGTTTAATGAAGCTGAATATGTGGGGACAAGATATTTTTGTCTCAGATACAATGACTACTAGACAATGGAAAATAACTGAAAATAAACGTGTTATTGGAAAGTATGAGTGTAGAAAGGCGATTTGGCAAAAAAACGACAGTACTCGAATATATGCTTGGTATTCTCCAGAAATTATTCCAACCGTTGGTCCAGAAGGATTTTCAGGGCTTCCTGGTGCTATTTTAGGCTTAGCAACTGAAGACGGAGGAATTATTTATTTTGCAAAATCAGTTGAAATCCTTGAACCAACCAAAGAGGATTTTGTCATTGAAACAAAACGCAAAAAGCTTTATTCTTACACTGAACTAAAAGTGAAATTGGAAGAAGATTACGGAAAAGAAAAATGGGGGAAAGATTTATTTGAAAATTTATTCCGTTGGTTATAATTATATTTCAATATTTCCAAATTGCTAAGTTTTTATAAAAGGTTTCTTTCTTAAAAGCAAAAAGCTATCTTTGCAAAAACAAAATTGCCATGCGTTTCGAGCTCACGAAAGAATTTTTAGAAGAATTTCGTCAGGCCATAGTTGATCAAAACAACTCATGGATTATTGAGCATATTCATGAATTGCACTTTGCTGATATTGCTGATTTATTAGATCAATTAACGAATGATGAAGCGAGATATGTTTATTTTCAATTAACGGAAGATCAGCAAGCCGACGTTTTAATGGAGCTTGATGAAGATGTTCGTGATCGATTCTTAGCATCTTTATCTACAAAAGAAATTGCCGACCAGCTTGAAAATCTAGATTCAGATGATGCTGCAGATATCTTAGGAGAACTTTCAGATGATAAAATTCAGGAAGTTATCTCTCAAATGGATGATGATGAAGCGGCTGAAGATATCGTTGAATTATTAAATTACGACGAAGATACAGCCGGTGGTTTGATGCAGAAAGAGTTTATTCAAGTTCGAGTAGATTGGCCTGTAAACAGATGTTTAGTCGAATTAAGACGACAAGCTGAAAATGTTGAAAATGTATATACAATCTACGTTGTAGATGATATTAATAAATTGGTCGGAATACTTTCTCTTAAAAGATTGTTATTCGCAGACACTAAAACCTTAATCAGAGATTTATTCCAAAGTAAAAATATTATTTCTGTAAAAACGAGTGATGCAAGTGAAAAGGTAGCACAAGTAATGGATAAATATGATTTAGTAACTGTTCCTGTTGTTGATTTACAAAATAAACTAGTTGGTCGTATCACGATTGATGACGTTGTAGATATCATTAAAGAAGAAGCAGACAAAGATTTCCAAATGGCTTCAGGTATCTCTGAAAAAATTGAGGAAAATGCGACTGTTTGGCGTGCCATGCGTGCTCGTTTACCTTGGTTATTAATCGGAATGTTTGGAGGAGTTTTGGGTGCTCAAGTAATTTCAGGTTTTTCTGTTGGAATCAGTAAAGTTCCTTTATTGGCTTCTTTTATTCCTTTGATTACTGCCATGGGAGGGAATGTGGGAGTTCAATCTTCTGCAATCGTCGTACAATCATTGGCGAAAGGAAATATTCAATTCAGCAATATCTTTCAAAAATTAGCGAGAGAAGGATTGGTTGGATTATTGAATGGTTCATTTTTAGCAATTATCATTTATGGAATTGCAACATTTATATTGGGTAATTCAACTTTAGGATTTGTTGTAAGTATTTCATTATTTGTGACGATTTTCTTCGCTGCAATTTTCGGCACGTTGATTCCTCTAATTTTATCAAAATACAAAATCGATCCTGCATTGGCAACCGGACCATTCGTAACAACATTAAACGATGTTCTTGGTCTTTTTATCTACTTCACTGTGGGCATGCTTCTTTATCACATTTAAACATTCATCATGGAAATTTTATTTTTAGACGAGGTTCACCCAATTTTAGCTGAACGTCTTGAAAAATCTGGGCATAATTGTATTCATGCTGAAGAATTATCCCTTGAAACTTGCCAAGAATTAGCTAATAAAGTTGATGGAATTGTGATTCGTTCCCGTTTTCCGATGAATGACTCTTTTTTAAAATTTGCTCCGAATTTAAAATTTATCGCTCGTTCAGGTGCTGGAATGGAAAATATTGATATTCCTTATTGTGAAAGTCGAAATATTACACTTTTCAATTCACCTGAGGGAAATCGAAATGCGGTTGCTGAACATGCGTTAGGAATGCTTTTGTCATTAATGAATAATTTCAAAAAATCGAACAATGAGATTCTAAAAGGTATTTGGGATCGAGAAGGAAATCGAGGAATTGAATTAGATGGTAAAACGGTTGGAATTATCGGTTATGGAAATAACGGTAAAGCATTTGCAAAAAAATTAAGAGGATTTGATGTAAATGTAATTGCTTACGATAAATACAAAGATAGCTTCGGTAGTGATTTCGTAAAAGAATGTACGTTAGATGCTATTTTAGATCAAGCCGATGTAATCAGTTTTCATGTGCCTCAAAATGCCGAAACAATTTATTACGCAGACAAAGCTTTTTTTGATAAAGTAGAAAAACCTATTTTCTTATTAAATCTATCACGAGGGAAAATTGTGAATGCTGAAGCCTTAGTAGAAGCAATGAAATCAGGAAAAGTTTTAGGGACTGGATTGGATGTTTTAGAATACGAAAAAACAAGTTTCGAATCATTTTTCGAGCAAGATTTACCCGCACCTTTTCAATACTTATTGAATGCAGATAATGTCATTCTAACGCCGCACATTGGCGGATGGACAAATGAAAGCTATTTTAAATTGAGTAATGTGTTAGCTGATAAAATTTTAGACACTTTTTAAATTAATTCATAATCCAAAATTTATAATCCAAAATCACAATTAAAAGCCATGCAAATCAACAGCGTTTCCATCTAAAATTTCGACTTGCTTTTTCATTTTCTTTTGAATCACTTTGAAATGATGTTCTTCATCAGGAGAAATTAATGAAAATGCTTCACCTGTTGCTTCTGCCCTTCCCGTTCTACCAATTCTGTGAACGTAATCTTTTGGTG
>CANGHX010000260.1 GCA_947453715.1 Flavobacteriales bacterium
GTTTTTGCCGTTTTGTTTTTTGTAGGATTTATTTTCTTTCCTGAATATGCTAAAAACCCTCTTTCGATTTGGTTTCATCAAAACATTCTAGATATTGAAAAGGCAGCAATTCTAGGGTTTATTTTTAAAGTAATCGGTTTCTTTTTCTTGGTAAACATCATCATGAAAATGATCAACGCTTTTACGTTATTGCTTTCTGGAGCACCAATTGTTCAATCTTCTGCTTCTACTTCTTTTCAAAATGAAAAACCGAAAAAAGAGGATGAATTTGATGATTATGAGGAGTTGTGATTTCGACTCCGCTCAATCACCTTCGACTCCGCTCAATCACCTTCGAATCAGAACAATCACCTTCGAATCAGATCAATCGACTTCGAATTAGATCAATCACCTTCGAATCAGAACAATCACCTTCGAATCAGATCAATCGACTTCGAATTAGATCAATCACCTTCGAATCAGATCAATCATCTTAAAATCAGATCAATCGCATTCGCCTCTGATCAACATTATTTATTCTCTACTCGATATTTTCGGTATTGATTAATGAAAAATAACTTTCTATGAACTCAATTAGAAAGCTTAGATATCAAATCTGATATTTGTTGTAAAAGCGGTTCTGATTCGTCGTTGTTCAGTATAAAATCTGCTAGTTTGATTTTGTCTTCATCTGCCCATTGATTTTTGATTCTCAATCTCGCTTCTTGTTCTGTACAATTATCTCTTGCGATAATACGTTTGATTTTTAGACTTTCTGGAGAAGTCACCAAAATAGTTGAATCAAAGTTTTTATAAGCTCCCGTTTCAAAGAGAATTGCAGCTTCATTAAATACGATCTTCGATTTTTGAATGGTTGCCCAATTTTCAAACACTAATCTTACAGCAGGATGAACGATTGAATTCATTTTTTCCTTTAAAGAAATGTCACTGAAAATTTTGCCGGAAATGTAGCTGCGATTTAATTCATTATTTTGATAAGCTTCTTCGCCTAACAATTCAATAATTTGAGACTTGACTAATTCATTTTCCCTTAATATGTTTTTAGCCTCAACATCAGAATAAAAAACAGGAAAATCTAACTGTTCAAAAACTTTACAAACAGTAGATTTTCCAGAACCAATTCCACCTGTGATTGCTATCTTTTTCAAAGAAATTATATTTCCTCTACTTCAATCATGTTGAATGGAAGTTTGATGATCGCTTGATAATCTTCACCAGCTTCTTCCATATCTTCATCATCTTCTTCGTAGTACCAATTTACCAACACTTCAGCACCTTTTGTTTTCAATGATTCTAGTTTTTTAAATAAATCTAAAATACATTTTGAAGAAGAAGTATTGAAGTATTCCAATTTGATATCAACGATCGTTTTTTCTTTTGGATTTGCTCCATAATTTTCAATCCAGTCATTCAACGGTTTGTAAAATTCAACTGAATTTTCAGGAATTGAACGCCCTTTTAACTCAAGTACACCTGAAGCACTATCAAAATTTACAGCTGGTGTTTTTGCTGAACCTTCTCGTAAAATATTTTCCATAATCCTCAATTTAATCTATTTTGACATTTAGACTGAAAAAACAATGATTTTCGTCTATATCTAAAAATTCATATTCTAATTTATTCCCCGATTTTCGAGCGATATCTATCATTCCTAAACCAGCAGTCCCTTTATCGGACACCGTTCCATTACATAAAACCGACTGATAATAATCTCTCAATTGCTCTTTGTCTAAACTATTAATTTTTATTAATCGTTCCTCCAACTCAATAGCCAATTCTCTTTCTATGTAATTTCCTGTTTGAATCAAAAAACCTTCTTTATTCTTCACAACCATGATTAAAGCTGTGCGAGGTTCTTTTTTTGTTTTTCCTTGTAAACTTATATCATCATCGATATGGTGATATAGGTTTTGAATGCATTCCACCAAAACATTAAAAACTTTTTTCTTACGTTTTGATGTTTCGTCCAAACTCTGCATTTTTGTTTCCATCAAATGCAAAACGGAAGCTAAAAAATCAGCCGTAACAATCCCATTGAAAGATAATATGATATCTTCCATCTCCATCGTTCTATACAACTTGAAGATTCGTTTCAGTGACATTGTAATTAGCCTTTATTTATGATTTACAAACAAATATATGAAAATAAGGTTAAATTTTTATTTGTAAATAACAATTTCAAGAAAAAATAATATGAAAAATATTTAGAGTTTATGATTACGCGCAAAATTAGAATTGTAATGAGCTAATCTTTAACAAAATTAATATCAAATTAACTTGTACTATTTACATGTTGTAAAGATGAAAATATCAATTACTCAAAAAAAACTTTAGAATTTAAGCTATATTTGTAATATGAGTAAAAAAGATTGGTTTGAAGCATGGTTTGATACATCGTATTATCATTCACTTTATCAAAATAGAAACGAAGAGGAAGCAGAAAATTTTGTTCAAAATCTTTCAGATTTCTTAAATCTACCAACAGATTCAAAAGTCGTTGATTTGGCTTGCGGAAAAGGTCGTCATTCTATCACCTTAAATAAAATTGGTTATGACGTACTAGGAGTTGATCTTTCTGAAAATAGTATCTCAATTGCTAAAGAATTTGAAAACGAAAAGTTAAAGTTTGAAATTCATGATATGCGTGAAATGTTAGACCAAAATAACGTTCAAGCAGTCTTCAATTTATTTACAAGTTTTGGATATTTCGACAAACTAAAAGACAACGAAAAAGTGATCGCTTCTGTGAAAGAAATGTTAGCTAAAAACGGATGGTTTGTAATAGATTTCATGAATTCTCAAAAAGTAATAAATAACTTAGTATATTCTGAAAGTAAAATAGTTGACTCAATAAAATATAATATTTCAAGAGAATATACTGGCACTCATATCTTAAAACACATACGCTTTCAAGATGGAAGCAAAAATTTCGATTTCACAGAGAAAGTTCAAGCTTTAAAACTATCGGATTTCAAACAATTATTAGCTAAAAATCGATTTGAGATTATTCGAACTTTTGGCGACTTTAATTTAAATGATTTTGATGAAGAATCTTCAGATCGATTAATCATTATTGCAAGAAAAAAATAAATGGAAACATTTTTAGTATACTTAGGTTTAGTTGGAGCAGTTGTTTTGGGTGGAATTATTGTCACTTATCTGCATGCTGCTAACAAAAATAAATTCATAAAACTGATGTTAAGTTTTAGTGGTGGCTTTTTATTAGCCATTGCTTTCACTCATTTTGTTCCTGAATTATACGCCTCTGAAACTAAAAATATTGGACTATTTATTTTACTTGGATTCTTAATTCAATTGGTTTTAGAGTTTTTCTCCGGTGGAATCGAACATGGTCACGTTCATGTACACAAGGGACAAAAAATGCCATGGGGCTTATTCATTTCGCTTTCTGCTCACTCTATTTTAGAAGGAATACCGTTGGGAAATCAATATGCTGGTTACGAGTTAGATCATCATCACGCTGAACATTCATTGTTGTTTGGAATTTTGTTTCACCAATTACCAGTTGCTGTTGCTTTGATGACGCTACTATTGAATACAAACATCTCTAAATTAAAAGCTTGGTTGATTTTGATTGTTTTTGGAATCATGACTCCACTTGGATTAACGGTTGGATTAATTTCTTCAACTGCCACTTCATTCTTAGACTTCAATATGATATTAGCAATTGTAGTGGGTATGTTTCTTCATATTTCTACAACCATCATTTTTGAGACAAGCGAAAACCACAAGTTTAACATCCTCAAATTGACGAGTATTTTAATCGGATGTACACTTGCATTTTTAATGCATTAAAGTTTCTTTTTCTGAATTTCATCAACGCCTTCCAAACCATATTTTTTTCGGTGAAACATGACATTTCTCTCAGCTACAGATTGTAAATAGTAACAAATCTTTGGGCCTAATTTCCCATAGTA
>CANGHX010000261.1 GCA_947453715.1 Flavobacteriales bacterium
ATCATGGTGATTAATAGATTCATATCACGGTGAACCAAGTTCTTGAATTTTGGACTGTAATAAACACCAATAACATAAACAGCCATTAATCCAAGGTAAACTAACACTAAATCATACCATTGCGTGATGAAAATCAAAAACACAAAAATGATGAAAATAGATATGTGTGTTCCAATTCCACCGCTTTTGTTTCCTCCTAATGGGATGTATAAATAATTGCGCAACCAAGCTCCTAATGAACGATGCCATCTTCTCCAAAAATCTGCAACATTTAACGCTTTATAAGGTGAATTGAAGTTTTGAAAGAGCTCAAATCCCATCAAACGTGCGACTCCAGTTGCAATATCTGTATAACCTGAGAAGTCACCATAAATCTGCATTGAATAAGCCCACATCGCAATTACACTCAAAAATCCAGGATATGATTCAGGAGCATAAACCACTTTATCGACAAAATGTGCTGCGATATAATCAGCCAAAACTAATTTCTTAACCAAACCTTTCAAGATTTGAATAACTGCCCAACTAAATGATGCTTTATCGAGTGAATAAGGTTTATTAATTTGAGGAATAAAATCTTTAGCTCGAGCGATTGGACCTAATAATATGTGCGGGAAAAATGTGATGAAAAAAGAATATTCAAAAAAGTTTTTGACTGGTTTAATTTCATCTCGATAAATATCTAAGATATAACTGATGCTCGTAAAAGTGAAAAATGAAACACCTGCTGGAACAATAATCTTATCAACCAGCGAACCTTGACCTGAAAATCCAGAAGTCCATTGAGCAAAATAATTAAATGCTTGGTAGTTTGTTTGAAAAAGTTCGTTGAAGGATTCTGTGAAAAAATAAGCATATTTAAAATAGGCTAAAATCAACACATTGATTGAAACAGCTGAGATCATGACTGCCTTCTTTTTCACTTTCGAATTGGCAGAAAAGACTATTTTTCCGCAAAAATAATTTAAAATAATCGAGAAAGATAAAATTAAGACACTTGCTCCAGATGTTTTAAAATAGAAAAACAAACTGATTGCCGTAATGAAAATTGTCTTCATCAACGTGCTTTTATGCAAGGTTGAAAATATCATCATAACAACCAAAAAGAACAACCAAAAGTCTAATTGCGTAAACCCAATGGCGAAATCTTTACCGTGTTGAAATGAAAATAATTCTTGTAACATGAATCTTATTTACTACAAAGTTCTAAAAATAATTGACAATTATTGGTTGTCTTTCTCCAATAATTTCATCTGCTCCATCCACTTTAAAAAAGCATCAAAATAGAGGCTTCCTTTTAAATGATATCCTTCACTTGTAAAATGCACTTTATCACCTTGCATTAAACCTGCTAAATTCCATTTTTTAGAAGAACCTAATTCTCCCATAATTCCATACATATCCCAAATTGGAACTTGATATTTTTGTGCTAATTCAATTATCATTTCTCGTTCTCGAGCAATGTTTTTATTCAAATATTTTTTTTGATAATAAGAATCATTTGGAACCGTCAATAAAATCGCACAATTAGGATTCGCCGAATAAACAATTTGCATCATTTTTTCCAAATTTGCTTTGTAAACTTCAGGTTGAAATGCATCATAAGGCACATTCCCATCATTCGTTCCTACTGAAAAAGCAAAAAAGTCAGGCGGAGATTGTTTTAATTGTTCTGCAAAATTTCCACAATCTAAATACGTATACAATCCTGCTCCATTGATTCCAATTGCTGTATATGAAATTCCAGGCTGCTTGTTTTTTAATTGAAAACCTGAGATTTGCAATAAAGATGCATCATTTACTTTCTTTGAAAAATAAATATTAAACGTATCCAATTCTTTTGAAAACTCTACTTCTGTGATTCCTAAATCTGAATCCGTAAACATCGAAGTAATAAATTCCTCATGTAAACCAAAACTTATGTAATAAGGTAATTCTCCTTTATTATGAAAAATTCGAATAGATGAAGTTCCAGGTTTAACCTCTGTTATATCATATTTAAAATGAATCGAAATCAATGAATCCGGACATGTAACAACAGCTCCTAACAAACCATAATCCAATTCACATTTATTTTGCGTTACACTTCTATAAGATTTCCATTTATTTGGAGAAGAAAACTCATAATTACCAGGATTATTTGTTTTAGCTAAATCAAAAGGAAAAACAAAACCCCTTTCTCCTGGAGTATTGATCCAATGCGTTTGCAAATTCGTGCGAACATCATGTGTATAAATATCAGCTTGTAAATGGGAACCTCCAATGTGATAAAAATTCAATTTTCGATCATTGAATTGAATCAAGGAATCCATTTTATGATAGAATAAATTCCAATTTTTACTTTCATCTGTGAAAAATTGATAATTGTTTTTTTCAAAGTGAACCAATGGATATTTTGTTCTATAATTCGTATCTAACTCTTGAAAATCTTTAAACGGAAAATGACTTAAACTGATTGGCAACGAATCTTGTGCTTTGATTCCAAATTGGAACAAAACAACAATAAATAAGAGTCTATATTTGATCGTTTTTGTCATTTATTGAATTTTCAAAATGGCAATAAATTGATTTATTTCTAATTCCCTTCTGACTTCCATTTAGCATATTCCGCAATGAAAGCTTCATAAAATAACTGTGATGCAATACTTGCGCCACGATGTGTAAAATGAATGTAATCAATACCTGCTAGTCCTTGATCTACCCACGAAGGCATTGAATTTTTACCTCCCATTGCTGAAAACAAATCCCAATAAGCTGCACTTTCTTTTCCTGCTACTTTTTTCATTTGCTCCACACAATAAGGCAATAATGGATAAGTCTCATAAATTCCATTCGAACGATAAGACATGTCGCTTGGTCCAATGACAACAACCGTTGCCCCAGGATTTGCTCTTTTAACTATCTTCATATGGTTTTGAAACTGATTCGCATAGCGACGAACACCTGAACTATCTTTAAAATATGGAACTGAATTTCCTCCAAATTGAAGAATAACCAATTTCGAATTCAATTCGGCATTCATTCTACTGATTGAAGTTCCATCTATAGAACCAAATACATTTCCTGAACAACCACGCATCCCAATATTATCCACTTGAACCCCGTAATCTCCTTCTAATGAAAAACCACAAATTGTAGGGCTGATACTACTTGAAAAAACATATTTCAATTTCCCTGGAGTAGTTGCAAAACTCAAACCTATCGAATGATATTTGCCATCTGTCAACAAACTATCCTCATGAATCATTTTACCGTTTTGATACACCTTCAATGCACAAGGTTTAATACAACTGGTATAAAACAATTTCACGTTATTATAGGTCTTCGCTCTTTTATAAGCCATTCTGTGTGGTTCAATCTCTATCCAACCTTCTTGAATTGCTGCTGATTTTAAAGCTGTCGTATCATAATTTTCTTCTGTAAATCGTGCTGCAGAACCTAAAGTCCCATAACGACGATTCTTTAATTTAGCTCCACCGTAACAGGTATAACGCATGAAATTTGAAGAAAATGTCTGTTTAAAAGTATTAGTCGTATATACATTTGTTGCAGGTATCAATCCCGGTCCATTTCCACCAAATTGACTTTGTAAACGTTGACGAATATATCCAGTCATTCGGTCACCTTCTATCTGAGAATCACCATAATGCAACAAATGAATTTTCGATTTATCTGTCGCAACTTTATCTAATTCTTGGAAAAATTTAATTAATTCATTTCGAGCCCCTTCGTTAAGAACTAATTGCGTTCTACTTTCAGCTGAAAGAGTTCCACCCGAAGGTGCTCCCAGTGTCCCATCAGATGCGTTTTGATGCTTCAATAAATCACTTGGTTTATCTAATTCTATTGAAGCTGTATCAACATCTGCGACCAACTTTGTAATATCTGTTTTTTGCTGTTTTTTTGGATGTAAAAACTCTTCTTGAGTTA
>CANGHX010000262.1 GCA_947453715.1 Flavobacteriales bacterium
CCTGAAGACAATGAGCCTGTATACAGAATCACAAACAGAGGTGGTAAAGGTGTGAAAACATTAAATATCACTGATAAAACTGGTCCTTTATTAGCTATCAAAAATGTAACTGATGAAGATGATTTAATGATCATCACAAAAGCAGGAGTAACAATCCGTATGCATATCGACACATTAAGAACAATGGGAAGAGCTGCTCAAGGAGTGAAATTAATTAACTTAAAAGGAAATGCTGAAATCGCTGCGGTTGCTAGAGTACCTCGTAGTGAAGATGAAGAAGAGATTGAATTAGACGAAGACGGAAATCCAATTGAGCCAATTGCATCTAACGATGAAACAGAAAATGGCACAGATATTGAATCAGCTCCAGAAACGGAAGAATAATTAAAGCCCTTATGGAATTTTAATTAGTAATTCATCTTATTAATAAAAACAACGTATGAAAACACAATGGTTTAAAGTATCATTTGCAGTAGGATCGATTTTAATGTCATCTCTGTCTTATGGACAAAAAATGAACGAAACAGATGCTGCGGTAGCATATAAAAATCAATTTCAACCTGCATTTATGGAGGGAGATATGGAAGGTGCAAAAAAAGCATTATTGAAAGGTAAAGAAAAAATTGATTTAGCAGCTGAAAACCCAGAAACAAAAGAGAATCAAAAAACTCTTTACTACAAAGGTGCTATTTATTCTGGTTTTTTCTTGGTTGGAATGCAGTCAATGGATACTAATTTCTTGAAATTAATCGGAGAAGATGGTTTAGATAAAGCTGCAGAAGCGTTGAAAAGTGGTTATTCAAAAACTGGTAAAATGAAATCAGACATTGAAGAATGTGCAAAACAAAACCAAGGTGTTTTGATGAATATTGCCGGTAACTTATATACTGCTAATCAATTCAAAGAAGCTGCTGAGGTTTATGCGTTGGAAGCAAAATTTGCTGATGCTATTAATATTTATGATACAAATGCTGTTTTCAATGCAGCAATCAGTTTTGAAAAAGTAAATGATTATCCAAATGCAATTAAGAATTACCTTTCTTTAACTAAAGTAGAATATAGAAAAGCATACTCTTACGCTTTGGCTTCAAGTGCAATGCGTAAAAACAAACAGTATGACGATGCGAAAGCATTAATTGCTGAAGGAAGAAAAAAATATCCAATTGATAAAGATTTAATTTTAGAATCTGTAAATACATTTATCGATTTAAAAGATCAAGCTGGAGCTGAAGCTTCTTTAAATGAAGCAATTGCTAACGATCCAAATAACAAAATTTTACATTACGTAATTGGAACTGTTTATTCTGAATTAAAACAAAACGACAAAGCTGAAAAAGCATTAAACAAAGCATTGGAAATTGATCCAAATTTTGCTGATGCTCAATATCAATTAGGAGCAGTTTTAATTGGGTGGGCAGCTGATATTCGTAAAGAAGCAAACAACTTAAAACCTGGTGACAAACGTTACGATGTAATGAACAAAGAGGCAGATGAAATCTACAAAAGAGCTTTACCTCCTTTAGAGAAATACATCGCTACATACCCAGATGATAAAGTAGTATTAGGTATTATATCTAAATTATACAGAAGTTTAGGTAACATGGAAAAATCAGCAGAATTCAAAAAAAGAGCTGAACAATAATTTCAAAAATAGACTTTAGTAAAGAAGCTGTCCGAAAAGGATAGCTTTTTTTTTGAACCATATAAGAAAATTTAAGGACATAAAAGGGACGCTCAAAACACTTAAAATCAAAGTACTAAAACACAATAATTTCACTTTTACTACCTTAAATCCCTTAACTAGTTATTTTTTTACTTTTTTAAACATTTTGGATAAGATATTTTTTCTTAAAATATTGAAAATAAATTATGAAGCAATAAAATAAATCTCTACCTTTGCACCCTTAAATAAAAACGCTGTAAACTTTATTTTATACAGTAAACTATTAATCTCTTTCGGATTTTATAAAGTTATTCGAAATACAAGTAATAAAGCCACATGGCAGAAAACAAAATTATCGGTCAAGGTAATGCCGATTTCGACTGGGATGCATTAGCATTAGACGGTTATTCATTAGTTCAACGTTCTGAGTATTCTGATCGTTACGAGAAAACTTTAACTTCTATCAATGAAAAAGAAGTAGTTGAAGGTACAGTGATCGCTATCACTAAAAGAGAAGTTGTAATCAACATTGGTTACAAATCTGAAGGAGTTGTTCCAGTTGGAGAATTCCGTTACAATCCAGAATTAAAAGTTGGAGACAAAGTAGACGTATTTGTAGAAGTTCAAGAAGATCGTTTCGGTCAATTGATCATTTCTCACAAAACTGCTCGTATGCACAAAGCATGGATTCATGTTAATGATGTATTACGTACAGGAGAAATCATTACAGGTTACGTTAAATGTCGTACAAAAGGTGGTCTTATCGTTGACGTATTTGGTATTGAAGCTTTCTTACCAGGTTCTCAAATCGATGTTAAACCAATCCGTGACTACGATGTATACGTTGGTAAAAACATGGAATTCAAAGTTGTTAAAATCAACCAAGAATTTAGAAATGTTGTTGTTTCTCACAAAGCTCTTATCGAAGCTGAGTTGGAAGAACAAAAGAAAACAATTATCTCTGGTTTAGAGAAAGGTCAAGTATTAGAAGGTACGGTTAAAAACATTACATCTTACGGTGTATTCATCGATTTAGGTGGTGTTGACGGATTAATTCACATTACTGACTTATCTTGGGGACGTGTTAACCATCCAGATGAGATCTTAGAATTAGATCAAAAATTAAATGTTGTTATCTTAGATTTCGATGACGATAAAAAACGTATTGCTTTAGGATTAAAACAATTACAACCACATCCATGGGATGCTTTAAATGCTGATTTAAAAGTTGGTGATAAAGTTTCTGGTAAAGTTGTAGTTATGGCTGACTATGGTGCTTTCGTTGAAATCGCTGCTGGAGTTGAAGGATTAATTCACGTATCTGAAATGAGCTGGTCTCAACATTTACGTTCTGCACAAGATTTCATTTCTGTAGGAGATACAGTTGATGCAATTATCTTAACATTAGATCGTGAAGAGCGCAAAATGTCATTAGGTATTAAACAATTAATGCCAGATCCATGGGAAAACATCGAATCTAAATATACAGTTGCTTCTAAACACTTAGCTAAAGTTCGTAACTTTACAAACTTCGGTGTTTTTGTTGAATTAGAAGAAGGTGTTGATGGATTAATCCACATTTCTGACCTTTCTTGGCAGAAAAAAATCAAACACCCATCTGAGTTCTGCAAAGTTGGTGATGAAATGGATGTAGTTGTTTTAGAAATCGATAGAGAAAATCGTCGTATTTCTTTAGGACACAAACAATTAGAAGAAAACCCATGGGATGTATTTGAAACTATCTTCGGAGAAGGTTCAATTCACCAAGGAACAATCATTGAAAACAAAGATAAATCAGGAATCGTAGCTTTACCTTACGGGGTTGAGGGTATCTGTCCTTCTAAACACTTACGTAAAGAAGACGGAACGAATGCGAAAGTTGAGGAAACTTTAGATTTCAAAGTAATTGAATTCAATAAAGAATCTAAGAAAATTGTTGTTTCTCATACTCGTTTATTCGAAGAAGGTGATGACAAAGCTCCAGTTTCTGCGAAAGCTTCTTCTAGCAAAAAACCTGCTGGAAACGGAAATAGCACAGCTCAAGCGGTTAAAAATTTAAATCAAAATACAGAGAAATCTACATTAGGTGATTTAGATGCTTTATCTGCATTAAAAGCTAAAATGGAAAAAGGAGAATAATTAATTCTTTTTAATATTTGAAATAGGCTGCTAGAAATAGTAGCCTATTTTTTTTACCTTTACTTTATGAAGGTAGAAATCGTTAA
>CANGHX010000263.1 GCA_947453715.1 Flavobacteriales bacterium
ATATTAACAGTAAATTTTCTTTCTATTTCCATAATAACCATAGTAAAGTTTAATTTACTAAACTAAAACCATTTCTAAAAAATAATCAGGACATCACTTATATTTTCTTATATGCCTTATATGGTTTAAATTAATTAAAATCCAGCAACCACAAAGTCTCTCGACTTAGCAATCTCAGGTTGTAAGTATTTATCTTTTTCTACAAATGGTACAATTGCTCTATATTTCGCAACAATTTCTTCTACTCGTTTTGAAGATTTTAATGGTCTTCTGAATTCTAATGCTTGTGTTCCGTTTAAGATTTCAATTGCTTGAATTGTAAAACAATTTTGAACCACTCTGTATAATTTAGTCGCTGCATTTGCCCCCATACTCACGTGGTCTTCTTGTCCGTTTGATGAATCAATTGTATCAACACTTGCAGGCATACACAATTGTTTGTTTTGACTAACAATTGAAGCACACGTATATTGTGGAATCATAAATCCTGAATTTAATCCTGGATTTGCGACTAAGAATGCTGGTAAATTCCTTGTTCCTGAAATCAATTTATAAACCCTTCTTTCAGAAATACTTCCTAATTCAGCTAAAGCAATTGCTAAGAAATCCATTGTAATTGCTAAAGGCTGACCATGGAAATTACCTGCAGAAACAACATCATCTTCATCAGGGAAAATTGTTGGATTATCTGTAACTGCATTGATTTCACGCTCAACGATTTCTTTCACATATTCAATTGCATCTAATGAAGCACCATGAACTTGTGGTAAACATCTAAATGAATATGGATCTTGAACATGCGCTTTTTCTTGTGCAATGATTTCACTTCCGGCTAATAAATCACGCATGATTTCAGCAACCTTAATTTGACCTTTTTGATTACGAATTCCATTTACAGAAACACCAAATGGCTCTTTTCTTCCATCATAACCATCTAAAGAAATGGCTGCAACTTCATTGAATTGTTTGAATAATTGAAATGCTTTTGAAACAGAATAAGATGCGTAAGTACTCATAAACTGAGTTCCATTCAACAATGCTAATCCTTCTTTAGAACGCAAAACAATCGGTTCCAAGTTGAATTTTTTCATCATTTCAGAACTATGCATTTTCACTCCATCAACATACACTTCACCTTCACCAAAAAGAGGTAACGATAAATGCGCTAAAGGAGCTAAATCTCCAGAAGCACCTAAACTACCTTGCTGATAAACAACAGGTAAGATGTTATTATTGAAAAAGAAAATTAAACGTTCTACAGTTTCCACTTGTACGCCTGAATGTCCGTGAGAGATTCCCAAAACTTTTAAGAAAATCATTCGTTTAACCAATTCAGAAGGAACTTCTTCACCTGTTCCACATGCATGTGATAAAACTAAATTCGTTTGTAATTGCTCTAAATCTTCATTTGAAATAGCAGTATTACACAATGATCCAAATCCTGTGTTTACACCGTAAATTAAACGTTCGTTTTTAGCTACTTTTTCATCTAAATACGTTCTACATTTTTGAATAGCAGCACGAGCATTATCAGCTAAAACTAATTGATAATTTTCATTTATTATTTGATCAACTTCTGTTAAAGAAATCCATCGATTATCTATTTGTGTAGTTTTCATAGTATCGTTTTGTCTAATTATTTTTGGAAAAAAGAGATTAACTTTTCAGTTTCTAAAGCAATCTGCTCTCCTGATTCCATATTTTTTATATTCACAATTCCTTTATTCATCTCTTCTTCGCCAATCAAGGCAACAAATTGAACTCCGCGGTCATTTGCGTATTTCATTTGCTTTTGCATTTTTGCATTTGAAGGATAAATTTCAGAATCGATTCCAGCTTTTCTGCATTGGTGAACTAATTTCATGCAATGTGCTTGCTCTTTTTCTCCAAAATTAACAAACAACAAAGTCAATCCTAAATCTGTTTCTTTTGGGAATAATTCTAATTCAGTCAACACGTCGTAAATACGATCTGCACCGAAAGAAATTCCAACACCTGACATTCCTTTCATACCGAAAAGCCCTGTCAAATCATCGTATCTTCCACCTCCACAGATACTTCCCATTTTTACACCATTCGCTTTTACTTCGAAAATAGCTCCAGTGTAATAATTCAATCCACGTGCAAGCGTTACATCAAATTCAATTGTTGCACGTTTAACACCAAGTTCATTCACTTGTGCTAAAACATATTCTAATTCTTCGATTCCTTTTAAACCAATTTCACTATCAGTTAAAAAGGTTTTCATTTGTTGTAAACGTTCTTCCGTTGAACCTGTAATAGTAAACAAAGGTTGTATTTTCGAAATGGCACTTTCAGAAACTCCTTTTTCAAGTAATTCTTTCACAACACCATCTTCTCCAATTTTATCTAATTTATCGATTGCAACAGTGATGTCAATTATTTTATCCGATTCACCACTAACTTCAGCGATTCCAGATAAGATTTTACGGTTATTAATTTTAACTGTGAAATCAGGAATACCTAGTGAAGTTAATACTTCATCAAATAACATCACAAAATCAACTTCATAAACCAATGAATCACTTCCAACTACGTCTGCATCGCATTGAAAAAATTCTTGGTAACGACCATGTTGCGGTCGATCCGCTCTCCAAACTGGTTGAATTTGGTAACGTTTAAATGGAAAGGAGATTTCATTTTGATGTTGTACCACAAAACGAGCAAAAGGAACAGTTAAATCATAACGTAATGCTTTTTCAGCTAAAGAGTTTGCAAAACGAGGAAGATTGTCAGCTTGTAATGCTTCAATATCTGCTTTTTTCATTTTTTCTCCAGAATTCAAGATTCTAAAAATCAAACGATCTCCTTCTTCTCCATATTTCCCCATCAATGTTGATGAAAGTTCAAAAGAAGGTGTCTCAATCGGAGCAAAACCATATTTTTTAAACGAATTTTTAATTGTATCAAAAATATAGCTTCTTCTTGCTACTTCTACTGGTAAAAAGTCTCTTGTTCCTTTTGGAATTGCAGGTTTTTGTGCCATTTATTCAAATAATTTGATGCAAAGATAAATTTATAAATTCAAAGGTGTAAAAATTGGCCATTTTTAATTTCATTTAAAAAAACTACATTTGTATAAAACTAAACGAAATGTTAAAAATTGATATGCATTCCCATATCATTCCAAAAAACTTACCGGATTGGACTAAGAAATTTGGCTATGGAGATTTTATTTTTTTAAATCATAATGAAGATAGAACTGCTGACATGATGCAAGGTGGAAAATTTTTCCGCCGTATAAAAGAAAACTGTTGGGATGAAGATATTCGTATTACTGAATATGAAGATTTTCAGACAAAAGTACAAGTTGTTTGTACGATTCCAGTAATGTTTTCATACAATGCAAAGCCTCAAGATTGCTTGCAAACATCTCAATTTTTAAATGATCATATTGCAGAATTAATTGCGAAATATCCTAAAAATTATATAGGATTAGCAACTATTCCAATGCAAGATCCACAATTGGCCATTCAAGAATTAGAACGCGCAAAAGCAATAGGTCACGTTGGAATTCAAATTGGTTCAAACATCAACGATGAAAATTTAAGTGAAGAAAAATTCTTTCCAATTTTCGAAGCTTGCGAACGTTTAGGAATGGCTGTGATGATTCATCCTTGGCAAATGATGGGTTTCAATAGCATGGAAAAATACTGGTTGCCTTGGTTAGTTGGAATGCCTGCTGAAACTTCTCGTGCAGCTTGTTCGATGGTTTTCGGGGGTGTATTAGAGCGTTTACCTAATTTAAGAGTTTGTTTTTCTCACGCTGGAGGTTCATTTTTACCAACATTAGGAAGAATTGAGCATGG
>CANGHX010000264.1 GCA_947453715.1 Flavobacteriales bacterium
AAATGTCTGTTAGCGAGTATCCAGATATTCATGTTTTGGATAAACAATTTGCCAATGAGAAAACGGTTTCAAATATCAATCCGCAACAAAAAGAATACAATTGGGCAACAGTTGAGATGGTCGACTGGAAAAGTTACGATGGAATTCCCTTGCAAGGTTTATTATACAAACCTGAAAATTACGATCCATCTAAAAAATATCCATTAATCGTTTATTATTATGAATTGAACAGTGATAATTTAAATACATATTATTCACCTAAGCCAACAGCTTCTGTTGTTCATCCGACAGAATACGCTTCTGCAGGTTATTTCATTTTCATTCCAGATATTCGATATAAAATTGGTCACCCAGCAAAATCGGCTTATAACTGTATCATGAGTGGAACGGATAAAGTCTTGAAATTGTATCCAGCTATTGATTCTACAAAATTGGGCTTACAAGGTCAAAGTTGGGGAGGTTACCAAACAGCACAATTAATTACGATGACAACACGTTATGCGGCTGCTATGGCCGGAGCACCTGTAACAAATATGATTTCAGCTTATGGTGGAATTCGTTGGGGATCAGGATTGTGTCGTCAGTTTCAATATGAAAAACAACAAAGTAGAATAGGAGCTACAATTTGGGATGCACCTGAATTATTTATTGAGAATTCGCCTCAGTTTCACTTGCCAAAAGTAAAAACACCACTTTTAATCATGGCGAATGATGAAGATGGAGCAGTTCCGTGGTATCAAGGAATAGAATTATTCACAGGTATGAAACGTTTAGGTAAACCTTGTTGGATGTTTAACTACAATGGTGATGATCACAACTTAACTAAATTGTCAAATAAAATAGATTTAAGCATTAGAATGCGTCAATTTTTTGATTACTATTTACAAGGTAAACCTGCGCCGAAATGGTTAACAGATGGTATTCCAGCAATTGATAAAGGGAAAGTAACAGGTTATGAAACTCATTAAAATTTTCGTTGGAATTATTCTGGTCATCATCACGTATTACAGTTTAAGATTACCAGGTGATGAAAGTTTACCGACAAATGATAAAGTTGGTCACTTTCTAGCTTATTCAGCTTTATCTTTTAATCTTCTTTTATTGTGTAATTCAACTAAACAAAAAGTACTCGGAATTTCGTTTGCAATAGCCTACGGACTTTTAATGGAATTTTGTCAAGGTCTAGTTCCGGGAAGAGATCCTTCTGTTTATGATATGATTGCAAATTCAACTGGGGTATTGATAGGGTTTGTTTTGGTGCTTTTATTAGGAAATAGTTTTAAGAGATTGCTCATTAAATAAAGCTTTAAAAATTCAACAATTAGTGATTTTCTAAAATAATACCTAACTTCGTTTAGCGAAAATTACACGATGGAAAAACTACAGAATTTTATTGATGGGAAGTACGTTGCACCAATAAGCAATGCATATTTTGATAATGTAGAACCGGCAACTGGTCAAGTATACAGTTTAATTCCAGATTCAGATTCAGAAGATGTTGAATTAGCTGTTGCAGCTGCAGAAAAAGCTTTTCCAATTTGGTCTAAAATGTCAGTGGAAGAAAGAAGTGCTATCTTGGTTCGACTTTCAGAAGGTATTGAAAAACGAATGGATGAATTTGTTCAGGCAGAATCAAAAGACAATGGAAAACCGTTATCATTAGCTGGACATGTTGATATTCCGAGAGCAATTTCTAATTTTCATTTTTTCGCTACAGCAATCATTCATTTTTCATCTGAATCTCATTACATGGAAGGTGTAGGAGTGAATTATACTTTACGTAAACCAATTGGAATTGTAGGTTGTATTTCTCCTTGGAACTTACCGTTGTATTTATTTTCATGGAAAATTGCTCCGGCTTTAGCAGCTGGAAATTGTGTAGTTGCAAAACCTTCTGAAGTAACTCCTTATACTGCTTATTTATTAGGCCAAATTGCTAAAGAAGCAGGGATGCCAGATGGTGTTTTAAATATATTACATGGTTTTGGTCACAAAGTAGGTGATGCAATTGTAAAACATAAAAAAATCAAAGCGATTTCATTTACAGGTGGAACGAAAACAGGTGAATACTTGGCAAGAACGGCAGCTCCAATGTTCAAGAAATTGTCATTGGAATTAGGTGGAAAAAATCCGGTGATTATTTTTGCTGATTGTGATTTCGATGATATGTTAAGTACTACAATTCGTTCATCTTTTGCGAATCAAGGTCAAATTTGCTTATGTGGTTCTCGTATTTTTATTGAGCGATCAATTTATGATAAATTCAAAGAAGCATTTGTTGCTAAAGTAGCAAAATCAGTTGTTTCTAATCCTACTGATCCAAAAGCAAATTTAGGAGCTTTGGTTTCTAAAGCACACATGGAAAAAGTACTTTCGTATGTTGATTTAGCGAAAGAAGAAGGTGGAACCGTATTAACAGGTGGAGAGCGCGTTATTTTGGATGCACCATACAACGAAGGTTTTTATGTTCGTCCTACAGTTATCGAAGGCTTAGCTTATGATTGTAGAACGAATCAAGAAGAGATTTTTGGTCCAGTTGTTACAATTACTCCTTTTGATACGGAAGAAGAAGCGTTAATGATGGCAAATTCGACTGAATACGGTTTACAAACAACACTTTGGACATCAGATTTAAAAAGAGCTCACAGAGTTGCTGATCAAGCGCAATCAGGTATCGTATGGATTAATTCTTGGATGGTTCGTGATTTGAGAACGCCTTTTGGAGGAGTTAAAGCTTCTGGAGTAGGGAGAGAAGGTGGTTTAGAAGCATTACGTTTCTTTACAGAACCTAAAAATGTATTTGTAAAGTATTAATTCAAATTGATTTTTATTTAGATTTTAAATAATTTAATATACTTTTGTAAACGAAATGAAAAATAATGCTATGACATATTATTATTATCTGACTCTTTGTAGGAGAACCAGGTAGTTATGTCATTTTCGTAATAGATTTTGTAAGCTCGGTTCTTTTGAATCGGGCTTTTTTTTTACCTAATAATTAATAAAATGAAACAATTGTATGAAAATTACACGAAAGAAGACCTTGTTGTTTGGTCAACCTTGTTCAATCGTCAGATGGAAAATTTGAAAAATAAAGCAAGTGTAGATTATTTATATGCTTTAGATGAAATGAAAAGTGTTTTGAATGCGAACAAATTACCAAAATTTGAAGAGATAAATGATTGGTTTTCAAATAAAACTGGTTGGAAGATCGAATGCGTTCCAGGATTAATCCCGGTAGATCAATTTTTTGAACTTTTGGCAGATAAAAAATTTCCATCGTCTACTTGGTTGAGATCGATGGATAAGTTAGACTATTTGGAGGAACCAGATATGTTTCACGATGTTTTTGGTCACATTCCATTGTTGTCAAATCCTGCATATTCGGAGTTTATTCATCAATTTGGTAAACTTGGTAAATCATTTATTTCAAATGAAGAAAAATTACTTCAATTACAGCGTCTTTACTGGTTTACGATTGAATTTGGGTTAATAATGGAAGATGATAAATTAAGAATCTATGGTGCTGGAATTTTATCTTCTTTTGGAGAATCTATTTCTTCATTGAATTCAAATGAAATTGAAAGGTTAGATTTTGATTTAATGACTATTTTACAGACTGAATTTTGTACTTCTGAAATGCAATCTAACTATTTTATTATAGATAGTTTGTTAGGTTTAAAAAATTCAATTATCACTTTAACTAATAAATGGCAAATAAATGAATTGGAATATATTAGATAATAAATTAATTAAAGAATTTAGATTCAAAAATCAAACAGAATTAGCTGAATTCCTATTAAAAGTGGCAA
>CANGHX010000265.1 GCA_947453715.1 Flavobacteriales bacterium
ACATCATTTTTAATGAGATAATCTTTAGGTGTAAAATTACAAATCGTTTTAGACTCCCCTAAATAGTATGTTTTAAAGAAATTATTTTCAACCCAAAGCACTACTTCATCTTTTACTTCCCAATTTGCAGATGAAAAATTGCTAATCTGTTTTTTTGATGATTTCTTGTATAGATTCAAATTTCCGTTCAAATCTTCATAAACTACAATACCCCTTCCCGCTTTATATTTATTCATGAAATAGGACTCTACTTCTACAAATTCTCCTTTATCAAAAACGATAAAAGAACGAGTTGTTGGATCATTATATGCTAGAACATCTGTTCCTCCATTAAAAGTAATATCACCATTCCAAACACCTATATCATATATATGGCCATTCCAGAATATTTTATAAAAATTACCATTATCCTTAAATGCTACAATATTCTCACCGATAAATGTTGGCATATAAATATCATCAACCACTGAATACAATGGATAAATCTCCCCTTTCCAATAAACATTTACAGAATTGTATCTTGAATCAGAATAAACGATAATACTATCTTTTACTGAATAATCAATTCCATTAAAGCTTAATGTTCTCAACTTTCCATCGTCCCACATATTTATTGTATTCCCTATCCTCCAAGCAACTAAGTGATCTGAAACTTGAAAATCAACATTTAAATTAGCTAAGTTCTTTTTTTCGGTTCCGTTGTAAACAACTAAATTACTTTTATTGTCATAGTAAGCAACGCATTCATCTCCCGCTTTCATATCTCTAATTCTCTGAAAATCAATAATTGAAAACGCACCATTTTGAAAATTTTGGAAATAAAAATTAAAATCAACAAAAGGAATGACTTTTTGACTAAACGTCGAAAATGAAAGACTCAAGAAAAATAAATACAAGCAATATTTTTTCATTTGACGAATTTATTAATTTTTAAGTTGCTGTTCAAAATTTGATGAGATAATAAAACATTGAATTCAAACTTTTATTGTTTTTGACTTCAATAATCTAGCCAAGATAATTTTACTTATTTTTGAGAAAACATCTTTCAATTATGGCAATTTACGAATTCAACGGATTTAAACCAGTAATAAAGGCTTCAAGTTTTGTTCACCCACAAGCAAACGTGACTGGAAATGTGATTATTGGAGAAAATGTTTACATTGGTCCAAACGCTTGTATTCGTGGAGATTGGGGGCAAATCATCATAGAGGACGGTTGTAATGTTCAAGAAAATTGTACCGTGCATATGTTTCCTGGGACAATTACCCTCTTAAAAAAAGGAGCTCATATTGGACATGGAGCAATTATTCACGGAGGTACGATTGGTGAAAATTGTTTAATTGGGATGAATTCAGTTGTAATGGATGATGTGATTATTGAAGATGAATGCATCATTGGCGCACTTTCATTTGTTCCAGCCAAAATGAATATTCCAAAAAGAAGTTTAGTTGTTGGAAATCCAGCTAAAATTATCAAAGAAGTTTCTGACGAGATGATCGCATGGAAAACGAAAGGTACAGCTTTGTATCAGTCTTTACCCGCAGAATGTCAAGCAACATTAAAAGAATGTGAACCATTAAGGGAAGTTGAACCAAATAGACCAACGCAAGAACAGATGTTTGTGACTTGGGAAAAAATAAAGAAAATGTAAATTTTAAATGTTGTATTTTGAATTTTAAATTAATTCAAAATCTAAAATTTAAAATTCAAAATTAACAAATGAAAATAGGCTTACTCTCAGATACTCATGGTTATTTAGATCCTAAGATATATGAATATTTTAAGGATGTAGATGAAATTTGGCATGCTGGAGATGTTGGTTCAGTTGATGTAATTGATGAACTTCGAAAATTTAAACCAACTCGAGGAGTTTATGGAAATATTGACGATTATGTTGTTCGAAGAGAATTTCCTGAATTCAATCGCTTTAAATGTGAGGATGTTGATGTACTAATAACTCATATAGCAGGAAAACCTGGCAAGTATGCAAAACCTGCATACGATGAATTACTTAAAGGTGCTCCAAAATTATTTATTTGTGGACATTCACATATATTATTAGTCAAAATGGATCCAAAATTCAATATGCTTTGGATGAATCCTGGCGCTTGTGGTATCAAAGGTTTTCATACTGTAAAAACGATTTTAAGATTTTCGATAACTGGAGATCGAATTCATGATTTAGAAGCGATTGAGATTGGGAAACGGTGATTTCGACTTCGCTCAATCACCTTTTGTTTTATTGTAATTCCTTCAATATATTTTAAATAAATATCTTTTATCATTCAATTTTTTGCTTTTCTTTGCGTTAAGATGATTATGAAAAAAATTATTTCGTTTCTGTTTCTGTTTCAATTTGTTCAACTATTTGCGCAAACTGGAGGCACAACGACTTATAGTTTATTGAATTTAGGATATAGTGCACGAGCAAATGCACTAGGAACTGATTTCATCTCAGTAAAAGATCAAGATGTCAATTTAGGAGTGAGTAATCCTTCGCTTTATAATACTAAAATGAATAAATCCATGGGGATTAACCAAGCTTTATTAGCTGGGGGAATTAATTATGGAATGTTTACTTACGCTCGAGATTTAAAAAAATTGGGGACATTTGCAGGACATTTACGTTATGTTGACTACGGTAAAATGGAAAGAACAGACGTAAATGGAGCAAAACTAGGAACTTTCACACCTTCAGAATACATTTTAGGAGCTGGTCTTGGTCGACAATTAAATCCAGAATTATCAATTGGAGCGAATGTTAATTTAATTTATTCTCAATTAGAATCATATACATCTTTTGGTGCTGCTATAGATTTAGCAGGAACATACACCAACGAAAAACATAATTTATTAGTGACAGCGTTAGTCAAAAATGCTGGAGTTCAATTCAAAAGTTATATTTCAAAAAGCCGTGCTCCTTTACCAGCTGAATTTCAAATGGCTATTTCGCATAAATTAGAGCATGCACCTTTCCGTTTTTCTATATTGGCTCATCATTTAAACACATGGAATATTGCCTATATCGACCCTAATTTAAAACCAACAATCGATGCCTTAACTGGAGATACGATTGCTGTTAAATATCCAGGATTCGGAAGTAAATTATTCCAACATTTCACTTTCCAAACAGAGATTTTACTTGGTAAATCACTTCACGTAAGAGGAGCATTTGACTATCACAAACGTCAAGAAATGAAATTAGACAAACGTCCTGGAGCAGCAGGTTTTTCTTTTGGCATCGGAATGTACTTCAAACGTATATCAATAGATTATGGATTCGCCATTTTCTCAAAAGCAGGATTCAACAATATGTTGACATTGACAACTGATTTGTCGAAATGGAAGAAATGAAAATAATTCAAAAATAGATAACCACAATTTCTAATTTGATAGTGAAAAATAAAATTGAAAATGAGTTAATTCGAAACTTAAAATTAACTAAAAGTGATTTTGGTCAAAAAATAAAAAATTTCATTTATGAAAATGAGAAAACACAATATTCTATTAGTTTATTTGGTGTACTATCCAAACATAACCCAATAAAATTTGATAAGGAATATGCATTTGAAATAATAAATTCAACTATAGACGACTCTGAAAACCCATATTATGATGAATATAATGGCATTTATTTTTCATTGAATAATGTTGAAGAAATTGAAAATGGTGAAAATTTTTCTTTTTTAAATGAATTGGATTCAATTTTAAACAAAAACTATACTATTTTTTGGCAAAATGATGAATTTATCAATCAATACCTAAACCTTAAACAATTTAATTGCTTTGAGGATGTA
>CANGHX010000266.1 GCA_947453715.1 Flavobacteriales bacterium
AAAAATCGTAAAGATTACTTTGTATTTGAAGATTTACCAATAATTCGGTTTAAAGTATCAATTTCCAAATTCATATTCAACAATTTACATCGATTCGAATCTAAATAATGAAAATTATCTGGAAATAAGATTCGTTGTTTATCGACTGAGTTCAATCTATTTTGAAAATCACGATTGTAATATTTCACTGAAATTGTTGAATCATTTTTCAAACGAAATCGCATAAAAGGTGTTTTTGAAGGGTGCTTTTTATGCTTTTCAATCATCTTAACAATATCATATTCTTTTGATGAAATCAACTGAGGTTGCCAATAGACATCAATTACATTATTGTAACTTGACATAGGAAAAATAGCTTTACAATCATGCGAAAATTCTATTGTTAACTTATTAAAGGTTTTCAAATTAAAATGAAGGATACTTGAAGAAACGCCACAATTTGAAAATGCCCAATCAGAATTTTTCTCTTTTATAACCTCTTCAATCGATAAAAATTTTGTCTGATTTTCATTTTCTTTCTTTTTTTTGATTGGACTACAACATGAACTAAGAATCAAATTGAAACTCAAAAAAATTAGCAATGTTTTTTGTATCCTCATTTTATAAATATAGAACAATTCTCAAATTAAGCCAAATAATTATTTATATAAACCTGATAATTTATCGTTGCTCATAATAAAAAACAATGTTCTAAATAATTAATAATCTTCTATTTAAAAATAAAACAGAGAATTTGACGAGCGTAGCCATTGAATAATATTGAATTTTAATTTGAGAATTAAGTTCTGAAGTTTGTACCCCATTCGCGAATAACTACAAACTATTTTATTGGACTTAAATGTAAATAAATGAACAACAACATTCAAATTTTTGACACTACATTAAGAGACGGCGAACAAGTTCCCGGATCAAAATTGAACACAGCAGAAAAAATCATCATTGCAGATCAGTTAGAATTATTGGGGGTTAACGTAATTGAAGCTGGATTTCCTGTTTCAAGCCCTGGTGATTTTGAAGCTGTTGAAGCAATTGCAAAACGTATTAAAAATGCAACTGTTTGTGCGTTAAGTCGTGCCGTTGAAAAAGACATTGATGCCGCTGCCGAAGCACTAAGACATTCAGTTGCACCCAGAATTCATACGGGAATTGGAACATCTGATTTTCATGTCTATTCTAAATTAAATATGAATAGAAATTCAGTTATTGAACATGCTGTTTCTGCTGTTCAATATGCAAAAAAGAAAATATTTGATGTTGAGTTTTATGCGGAAGATGCTGGTAGAACTGAAAATCAATATTTAGCACGAGTGATTGAGGCAGTCATCCAAGCTGGTGCAACAGTCATCAATATTCCAGATACAACTGGATTTTGCTTGCCTGAGGAATATGGTGAGAAAATCAAATACTTGATGGATCATGTCAAAGGAATTGAAAATGTTATTCTTTCAACGCATTGTCATAATGATTTAGGTTTAGCCACTGCGAATGCGATTGCTGGCATTGAAAATGGAGCTCGTCAAATTGAATGTACAATCAATGGAATTGGTGAACGTGCAGGAAATACTTCATTAGAAGAAGTGGTGATGATTATGCGAAAACATGAAAAATTAAAATTCATCAATTCAATTAATACACAACTTTTATGTGAAACGAGTCAAATGGTTTCTGAAATGATGAACATGCCAATTCAAGCAAACAAAGCGATTGTTGGTTCAAATGCTTTTGCGCATTCATCTGGAATTCATCAAGATGGTTTTTTGAAAAATCGAGAGAATTACGAAATCATTTTCCCTGAAGAAGTTGGAGCACTTGATTCAAGCATTGTTTTAACAGCAAGAAGTGGAAGAGCAGCACTAGCTTTCAGATTGAAAAACTTAGGTTATGAATTCTCAAAAGATGAAATCACAGAATTATACGCTACGTTTTTGATTGTAGCTGATAAAGAAAAAGAAATCAGAGACGAGCAATTACATATGATTGCTAAAACACCAATAAATCAAGCGATATGAAAACGTTAGTTCAAAAAATTTGGGATAAACATATTGTAAAACCCTTAGATGAAAAAGAATCTGTCATTTACATCGATCGTCATTACATTCACGAAGTAACAAGTCCACAAGCTTTTCAATTGTTGAGAGAAAAAGGATTAAAGGTTTTTCGTCCAGAATTAACAACAGCAACGGTTGATCACAATATTCCGACACAAAATCAGGAATTGCCAATTGAAGAAAAAGAATCGTTTATTCAAGTTGAACAATTAAGACAAAACTGCAAGGATTTTGGAATTTACTTGCACGACTTAGGAACACAACATCAAGGAATTGTACATGTGATCGGACCAGAAATGGGATTAACAATTCCAGGCTCTACAATTGTCTGTGGCGATAGTCATACTTCTACTCATGGAGCTTTCGGTACGATAGCCTTTGGAATTGGAACTTCTGAAGTAGCAACCGTTTTTGCAAGTCAAACTGTAATTCAGTCACAACCAAAAACAATGAAAATTGACATTTCTGGGAAATTAGGAAAATTTGTCTCTCCTAAAGATGTTGTTTTACAAGTAATTGCAAAAATTGGTACAGCTGGAGCAACTGGATATTTCATTGAATTTACAGGAAATGTAATCCAAGAAATGTCGATGGAAGGTAGAATGACCGTTTGCAATATGAGTATCGAAATGGGTGCTCGAGGCGGATTAATTGCACCTGATGAAATCACTTTTGACTATCTAAAAAACACACATTATTGGAAAAACAATCTGGAAGAATTTTCTGCAAAATTAGAAGATTGGAAATTGTTAAAATCAGACGAAAATGCTGTTTTTGATAAAACAATTGAAATCAAAGCAGATGAAATTGGTCAAATCATGACCTACGGAACAAACCCAGGAACAGGCATTCCGATTGGTTCAGTAATTCCAACTACTGATGGTGGAATTGAATACATGCAATTCAAAAAAGGTGAAACGATGGTTGGTATTCCTGTTGACTATGTGTTTCTTGGAAGTTGCACCAATGGAAGAATCGAAGATTTACGCCAATTTGCAGAAATTGTAAAAGGAAAGAAAAAAGCAAACAATGTTACCGCTTGGATTGTCCCTGGATCAAAACAAGTTGAAGAACAATGCAAAACTGAAGGAATCGACATCGTTTTAAAAGAAGCTGGATTTGAATTACGTCAACCTGGATGTTCTGCGTGTTTAGCAATGAATCCTGATAAAGTTCCTTCTGGAAAATTGTGTGTTTCAACATCGAATCGAAATTTTGAAGGTAGACAAGGAAAAGGTTCGCGCACCATTTTAGCAAGCCCGATTACTGCAGCCATGTGTGCCATTGCTGGAGAAATCGTTTCACATAAAGAATTTGAATTACTATAAATTATGGAAAAATTTGAACGTTTGATTTCCAATTATTCATTATTGGAAACTGAAAATATTGATACAGATCAAATCATACCTGCTGTTCATTTAAAATCAATTGAAAGAGCAAATTTTGGACAGTTTTTATTCTCGAATTGGAGAAAAGAACACAAGCTTGACCTTGAAAAATGGCCATTAGAAGGAAGTTTGAATCAAATATTAGTAGCTGGCACAAATTTCGGTTGTGGTTCGAGTAGGGAACATGCAGTTTGGGCCCTTTCAGATTATGGTTTCAAAGTAGTATTGTCGACTCAAATTGCAGATATCTTTTCATTAAATGCATTGAATAATGGCTTACTTCCGATAAAAATTTCGGAAGCATTATATCATGAATTAGTCGCTCGAAAAAATGAAAAT
>CANGHX010000267.1 GCA_947453715.1 Flavobacteriales bacterium
TAAGTCAGCAAGTTTGTTTGCTTTATTTCTTATTCCTTCAGCATTTGGATAATCATCTTTTATTACTGCGGCACATTCTTTATAATATTTTTGAGCTTGAACGTAATCCCTTTCTTTGTAGGATAAATCACCTAATTTCTCATATGACATACCTTTTTGTCGAACATTTGTTGTGGAATAAAAAGTTGATTTAGTTAAGAAGTCTTTTGCTTCAAAAAGATTATTGTTTTGAATATCGATATCAGCTAGCGCATAATAAATTTGATCTTTGTATTCCGAATTTTTAGCATCCTTCAACATTTTCATCAGATCTTTTCGCAAAGAAGGTGTATTTCCTAGAAAAGCTCTTTTGATTCTAGCGTTGAAAGCCATTTCATATTTCACATTGTATTTTAGTACTTTGCCATAATGATCTGAAGCAGCTGCTCGTTGACCCTCTTGTTCATACAATTGACCTAAAATAAAGTGAACTCTTGCTTTATCTTTTTGTTTTTTAGCATATTTAAGAGAACCTTCCAATAAAATTATCGCTTCTTTGTACTCCTTCTTTTTCAGACATAAATCCGCTTTCGTGATCTCGAAATCAAAACGAATACGTTTAGGGAATTTTGCAGGTTTTTCTTTTTTCTTTCCTTTTTTTGAAGATTTAGCGCCTTTTTCCGTTTTATCTTCTTTGTTTTTTGCATTTTCTTCTTCGGCTTTCAAAACTTTATCCAAAAGCATTAAATTGAAATTCGCATCTGTATATTTATTTGTGGCTATATTAATTTTAGCCAACCAAAGCTCACTTATGAAAATGGAAGGATCGTTTTCGTAGAATTTTTTAACGAATTGGAATTTTTTGTATGAGCCTTCATAATCACGTCGATAAAAATCAGCTTTACCAATGGTAATCCAGTTTTCGTCTATCCAAGTATTGTATTCTGCAGTTTTTTGAGATGGCTTGTCATTGCTAGGCATACAATGTTTTTGAATCACTTTTGTACATTTTGCAATGGCTGTGTCGATAGGTGAATACATACTTTTCACTTCGTCTTCATTTGGTAATGCTTCTAAAGGTAAAAGTTTGTAGTAATCTTCTTTTAAGTTTGTTTGGTAATCGGTTAATGCTATTTTCAATAATTCATTTGCATTAAAATTACCATTGTAACGTGCATTTAAACTATGATAAGAGCGATTGATCAAAGTGTTTCGTTCCGTAGAACAAGCAAAAATAAGAACAAAAAGAACTGTTAACTGAGAAATGTATTTTATATGTTTTTTCATTATTACTTTTTCAATATGCTTTTCGAAACTTATACAAACTCAAAAATAGGCAATTTATTATATTTTAAACTTATAGAATGAAAAAAATGCTGTCTGACCGAAATCGAAGACAGCATCTATGCATTATTTATCTTTATTAAGCGATATTCGTAAACACTTGTTGAATATCATCATCATCTTCAATACGATCTAACATTTTTTCAATGTCAACTAATTGTTCATCAGTAAATTCAACAGGAGAAGTAGGGATTCTTTGTAAATTTGATTTCACTACATTCACATTTAAATCCTCTAATGCTTTTGCAATTGTTCCGAAAGAAGTATAATCTCCATATACAAAGATTTTATCTTCAACAACTTCGATTTCTTCGCAACCTGCATCTATTAATTCTAATTCTAATTCTTCAGCGTCTAATTCAGCTTTTTCAAGTTCGAATACACATTTACGGTCAAACATAAATTCTAAAGAACCATTAGGAACAACACCACCACCAGCTTTGTTGAAATACATTTTCACGTTGGCAACTGTTCTTGTTGGATTATCGGTAGCACATTCTACATATACTAAAACTCCATGAGGACCTTTTCCTTCGTAGTTTACCTCTGTAAAAGCAGCAATATCTTTTTGAGTCGCACGTTTAATTGCAGCATCGATATTGTCTTTCGGCATGTTTTCAGATTTCGCATTCTGAATAGCAGTTCTTAACTTTCCATTCATAGATGGATCGCTACCACCTTCTTTTGCTGCCATTGTAATTGCCTTTCCTAATTTAGGAAACACTTTAGACATTTTATCCCATCTTTTTTCTTTTGCCGCACGGCGATATTCAAACGCTCTTCCCATAGAACTGTATTTTTTTCTCGCGCAAATGTAAACAAAATTTGAAATTTTGAAGGGTATATTTTGAATTTTGGGAATATTTTATTTTGAACCCTTGTTTTGTAATTACTTAGTAATAAGTCTACTTGATATTGTATTCTAAATTGTATATTTAGTAGATAATATGTGCTGGTTTTAAAAAAATAATGAGTTACAGAATTAAGACAAAAAAAATAAGGTCCCATAATGGGAACATTTAATAAATAATTGTATATTTGTTATAGTTATGAAAAACATGGTTGCACTAAAAACCTTAAAAGACCATTGGGAGACACCTGGAAGGGCAGATTCTGAACAGCAATTAAAAGCTTGGTATCAAGAAGCAAAGATGGCAAATTGGAAAACTCCTAATGATATTAAGGCTCAATATAAAAGTGCGAGTATTGTTGGCGATAACAGGGTTGTTTTTAATATTTGTGGTAATAAATACCGTTTGGTTGTGAAAATCAATTATATAACTGAGTGGGTGTTTATTCGATTTGTCGGAACACACAAAGAATATGATAAAATAGATGTTACATCAATATAAATATAAAAGTATGGAAGCTAAATTGATAAAAACAGAAGAAGAATACAATTCAGCATTGGCGCGTATTGAAGAACTTTTCGATGTAACACCTGAAAGTAAAGAGTTTAATGAAGTTGAACTTCTGATTGCGCTTGTTGAATTATATGAGCTCGAGCATTATAAGATTGAGGCACCTGATCCTATTGAGGCAATTAAATTTAGAATGGAACAATTGGGAATGAAAAAGGTTGATATGACTAAATTCTTTGGTACTCGTGGAAGAGTTTCAGAAATTCTTAACAGACAAAGAGAATTGACGTTAACAATGATTAAAAAACTTCACAAGGAATTTGGTATTCCTGCTGAATCGCTTATTGCGTAAATTTTTATTTGAATAAATGAGATTAATTAAATAAAAAATGATAAATAATATAGAACTAGAATTAATTTCTGATGAATAATCGAAAATCAAACTGAATGTAATCAATTGGTTTTGAGTTATAATAGATTAAAAAGTTTGTATATAATTAATTGGCTTTAATCTTAACTGTGAGATAAACTATATAAGGCTCAACATTTGTAGAAGGACTATAAATGTAATTATCTTGGATATTTTTAATAACCTCATTAATTAATTCACTATTTTTTGTTGTAGTTCTTTTTTCTAAATTTTTTATTTCGGCAATTTTTCCACTTGAATCAATATTTAATTTCAAGTAAATAGTTTCATTTGTTGATGATTTAATTTTAGATACATCTATTTTTGAATTTGATATTACTCTTCGGGATTCATTATTATTAGTAACTTCATTTTTTTTAATTGTATCTTGACCTGTAGCATTATTGATTTGAAAAAAAATTGACAGTACTAAAAGTATTTGTAAAAGATTAAATTTCATAAATAGATATTAAATTTATGTAAATCTAATAATTTCCCATAAATCAATCTATAATAGTTTGCTAACTACATGACAAAAATTGATATATATTAATATCTGGTTGATTTTGAGGTTTTAAAAGAATGTTTGTAATGTACTCTAGTCCATATTTGAATAAACTTTTAGCTCTATATCCATGTTTCTTTATCGTAATCGGTTTGATATAA
>CANGHX010000268.1 GCA_947453715.1 Flavobacteriales bacterium
GAGATAGTTACGATAGATTGCATTTCATTTTCTAATTCAATTTCTATAAAATCTTGAAATGGATTTGGATAAATACGAGAATAGTCTTTCAAAGTTGTTTTTACGTCGAGTGAAGCACCATTTACATAATAAGAATCTGATGCAAGCAAAAGTTTTCCAATTGTTTTATTTGGACAATATAGTTGTAAATTAAAATAATAAGTTCCATTAATATTATCTAAAACGGTATAAACACATGAAATGTTTTCAGTAGAAGTTGAGTTATAATTTACAACCCAATTTACTAAAACTGTATTATATGATAATGGCTCAATTGAGTTAATGTATATTGAATCTATAGTAGAATAATTAATATTACAGTTAGTTATTATTCCATTATACAAACTATCAATTATTGTTGAATCCGTTTGTTGAATATTATTATAATAGTTCTGAGGAAAAACGGTTGCAAAATCCAAATTAATTGAATGCCCAGCTGCATCATAGATTGTTACATTATGTATCCCTGGACATAAATTTAATGCTGTTGAGGATGTTGAACCATTTGAATACAAATAAGTATAAGGTTGAACACCACCATAAGCGATAATATAGGCCTGTCCATCACATACTGTATCATTTGAATTAATTGTTGGCACTACATAACCATTTAGCACTAAATTTGAATCTATAACTTGATGAACATAACCCGATACGGCAATTGAACAACCGACAGAGTCAGTTACTATAACATTATAAACACCACTGCAAAGATTATTGATTGATGAAGTATAACCGTTATTGAATGTCCAATAATAAGTATGATATCCAGTTCCTCCAGTGACATTTACACTTGCAGAACCATCACAACTATTCAAAGAAGCATTTACGGTATTTACTGAAGCATTAAGGTTAGAATTCGCACAAGTATTTACATATGGTGCATTCAAATAATTTATTTCTGATGCAGCAACGTTAAAAATTTCACTGTTGTTAAATGTATTATGTCCGTTATGAATGAAAGCATAAAACTTTAAATTTTCTAAAATTACAGCAATATTGTTAATGTTTTGTGGAATTGTATATTGAAATGTTTTCGTAATAACTCCTGATTGAGAAGCATCTATTGAATCTCCCCATGCCCCATTATTATTAATATATCCTCTAAAAACATTTTTGTGTAAATAATTACCATTTGGTAAAATTGCTGAAGGATTTGCATTTAAATAATTAATTTGTGGAGCTTCAATATGATCCTGTAACATACCAACATTTAATAAATGAGTTATTCCTGAGGCTTGTTGTTGAGTATAATAAATTTCAACGTTAACGGTTAGTATTCTTGTTGATACATCAATTTCACTATTCATGGCAATGTTAACAAGAGAAGGCTGTAATATCAAACTATCAATTTTCCCTTTCCATTTTCTTCTATCCATGTCTATTATGGTATCATTTAAATAGTATGGTTTTGTTCTTTGAACAGTTCCTGTTGGAAATGCCATCGGATTAACCCATGCTTCAAATTCATTTCCTCCATTTGTTCTAAAATCGAAAGAATTTTGAAGTGGAGCAAAAGAGTTAGAAGCGAAATTAACCCAAGTTACTTTTCCATTGTAATTTTGATAAAGACTATCAGCAATATAATGTCCAGTCGGTGAATATCCTTCAGAAGTACTACAAATAGTTTCTAATACTATTTTTTGATTTGATGGAATAGTGCTAACAGGTAAATTTTGAGCTTGTAAAGAATAAATCGATACAAAAAGGAAATAAGGGATTAGATTTTTCATTATTTATTTTTTTGTAAAAATACAAAATCCTTTGGATATATTTTCCAAAGGATTTTGCGAGTTTAACGAGAGACTATTTAATTATTTTATGTGTTGAAATTCCATTTTTGTTTTTAAGAATTAAAACGTATTGACCAGACGATAAATTATTTAATTCAATTCTATTTTCTTTTGAATCAATAGTTGTTTTGTGAATTTGTTTTCCCATTATATCTGTAATGATAACATCTGTTGAAATCGGATTTTCAATTGATATTTCAATAAAATCATTAAATGGATTTGGATAAACAATACTTGAAATAGAAGTACTAATTTCAGAAATACCACTCGTAGATTTATTGATATAATATTGATCAGAAGCAGAAATAAAATGACCTATTGATTTATTTGGACAATAGATTTGTAATGTGAAAGAATAGACACCATTCAAAGAATCATTTAAAAAATAGTTACTTGTTAATTGCACACTTGAAGTATCATTATAATTCACAGTCCATGTTACATTAGCTATGTTATTTGAATAGTAATTAATTGAAGAAATAAAAATAGAATTGATAGTATTGTAATCAATTGAACAATTGGATACAGCATTTGAAAATAAACTATCTATTATTGTTGAGTCTTGAAAATTAGTTGTTGTATAGACACTAATTGGTGCTGCAATAACAAAATCTAAATAAATACTTACTCCATTAGCATCTGTTACAGTTAATCCTTGTAGACCAACACATAAACCTGATGCAACTGAAGTATTTGAACCATTTGTATAACTGTAATTATATGGTGACACTCCTCCATAAATATAGGCTGTCGCTCCACCATCACAAACATTATCAGCTGAAACATTTTGAGGTATTACATAGCCTTGTAAACTATAATTTGGAATTATTGAATCATGTAAGGTTACAAAATTGGTATCAGTACATCCATTACCATCAGAAGTAATTAAATAATAATTTCCAGTGCATAAATTTGAAATTACATTTGTATCTGAAAATGAAATGTTATTGCTACTTAACCAATTGTAATGAAAAATTGTTGATGTACTTCCATATATTTGAGCTCCAATTAATCCATCACAAACACCAGGACTTGAAATTGAAACAGGACTTAGATAAGTATTAAAATTTGCACAATCATTTCCGTTTCCTGCAACTGGGGGAGGAGTCGATCCACCACCGTTATTATTTGCTGAAGTATCTATAAAAATAACAGCTGTAGCTATTGTAATTGAACAACCATTAGCATCAATTACCGTGACATAATAATTTCCAGTACAAATATTGTAAAGATATTGACCAGTAGAATTTGGAGAAATTCCTCCATTTGAGCTTGACCAATTATATGTATATGGACTTGTTCCTCCATAAACCTGTGCGACAATTGTTCCGTTGCAAGGAATAGATGTAGTCGTAGAGTCAATTGTTCCAATAACGGGTGTTGTTGTTAAATTAACATTTAAAGTAGAATTGATACAAGGACTTGGGGAGCCTAAAGCAATATTAAATGCTTGATTCACATTTGCTCCTGTAGAATCGATATAGTTAAGAAAATAATTTCCTGGACACAAATTAGAAATTGTAGTACCACCTTGTTGAATTACATTATAAGTAGAATTCGTCCAATACCAATTATTGGATAATAATGTAATCAAATTTACAGATGCTGAACCATCACAATTACCAGTATTAGTTGAAGGAGTAGTAACAATTGATGTTTGCGCATTTAGAACGAAAACCAACATAAAAATGTTTATCGTTAAAAACCATTTTTTTCCAATAGTTAACATAGCTATAGTTATTAAGTTATTTATAATCAATTTATTAATTCAATAAAACAAATGATGTTTTCAATTATAAGACGTTTACTTTTTTAGTTTAGTTGCCTTAGATGTTCAATTAATTCTACTAAACTTGCAGAACACAATGTGTATTTACACATAA
>CANGHX010000269.1 GCA_947453715.1 Flavobacteriales bacterium
GATTTCATTAAATCATTTTTTTGGATGTATATTTCAGATAAAGCATAGTAAACAGCATCATCATCTTGGCGAACACCCAAGCAATAATTCAACGCTAAAATCGCATCGTCAAACTCACCTTTTTGTTTTAAGCGAAGTCCTTCATGAAATTTCTCGATGTATGGAAAATTTGCCTTTGTTATTGGAGCTGATTTTTTATCTTCATGCTTAAAAAGCGCACATGAATTAACAAGTACAATCAACAAACCAAAAGCGACAATCTTTTTTAAATTCATTAAGCAATAATTGAGTAATCACTTAAACTCAAATCTCGAGCCAAACCTTTGTATTTTGCATTTGAACCTAACATTGAATCTTTTAAATTGGCATCCATGATGATTGCATTCGCTTGTAAAATACTGTTACGAATGATTGAGTTTGTTACCATTGAACCATGACCTAAAGATACATGTGGACCAACGATAGAATTTTCAAGAATTACATCTTTTCCAATGAAACAAGGAGGAATAATAATTGAATTAATCAATTTCGAAGAAGGATGAACCATCTCTACTTTTTTCGCATAATCATATTCCAATACACGTTGATTCGTGAAAACAGTTACTTCTTTGTTACCACAATCTAACCATTCTGTTACCTCTCCTGGCTTGAATTTTTTACCTGCTTCCGTTAATCTTCTTAAAGCATCTGGCAATTGGTATTCACCACCTTTTATTACATTGTTATCAATCAGGTATTCACATTCTTTACGAAGTGCTAAACCATCTTTGAAATAATAGATACCAATCATTGCTAAATCAGAAACAAACGTAGAAGGTTTTTCAACGAAATCAATGATTTCCCCTTTGTCGTTCATTTTGATAACACCGAAAGCACTTGGGTCTTCAATTTGTTTTACCCATAAAATACCATCTGCATTTGGGTCAATTTTAAAATCAGCTTTGAATAACGTATCAGCAAAAGCAACAACTACTGGACCGTCCAACATTTCGCTTGCACATAAAACGGCATGAGCTGTTCCTAACGGTTTATCTTGGTAATATATTTTTGCTTTTGCACCTAATTTCTCAGCTACTTTGATTAATTCTTTTTCGATATCAGCACCAAAGTCACCGATAACAAATCCGATTTCTTCAATTTTTTCACTACAAACAGCAGCAATATCTTCCACTAAACGGTGAACAATTGGTTTACCTCCAACTGGTACTAAAGGTTTAGGTACTGTTAATGTATGAGGACGTAATCTACTTCCTCTTCCTGCCATTGGTACAATTACTTTCATAGTCTTTTATTATTTAATCCGAACGGATAGTAAAATCAATTTATTTAACTCCAGTGCTTCCAAATCCTCCTTCTCCACGAGCTGTTTCTGATAGAATCTCAACATTAACCCAATTCGCTTGTTCTACTTTCGCAAAAACCAATTGTGCAATTCGTTCTCCATTTTCTATCACAAATTCTTCGTTAGACAAGTTGATCAAAATCACGCCAACTTCCCCTCTATAATCTGCATCAACCGTTCCAGGTGAATTCAAAACTGTTATCCCTTTTTTCAACGCCAAACCGCTTCTAGGGCGAACTTGTGCTTCAAATCCTTCTGGAATTTCCAAAAATAAACCTGTCTTTACCAATACTCTTTCTAATGGCTTAAGCGTGATCGCAGTTTCTAAATTTGCTCTTAAATCAACACCTGCAGAAGCAGACGTTTCATACTTTGGCAATTCATGTTGCGATGTGTTTTTTATTTTAACTTGCATGTATAAACGAGTCTGTAACTGTCAAAGATAATGAAAATAATAATGATTCTTACAAAGCGAAAATTAGGTTTTGAACTTCAAATTTTTAATAAAAAGGAGTTCTAAAATTTAAAATAAAAAATGGCAGATTATTACAACCTGCCATTTGGATATTAAATCGATTTACTTTTTGTATTCTAGCGAAACATCAGCTGTAAGTGTTTTTAAAAATGCTTCAATCGAAGAGATTTGTTCCTGGTCTAAATCTTTATTTAATTGAATTTTTGCCATTATTTTAATCGTTTCTTTTAAAGATTGAATCGATCCATCATGAAAATAGGGATATGTTTTTTCAACATTTCTTAAAGACGGAGTTTTAAAGAGATACTTATCTGTTTCGATTTTTGTGCGATCAAATAATCCATTGTCTATTTTTTTGCTTTTAGTCGCTTCCCAATAATTGCTGTAAACTCCAAATTTTTGCATCATTTGTCCACCGATTGCTATTCCACTATGGCAGGTAATACACCCATTGTCCATAAAATTAGCCAATCCTGTTTTTTCTTTTTCATTTAAAGCAGATTCGTTTCCATCTAAGTATTCGTCAAATTTACTAGTCGGACTTAATTGTCGTTCAAAACTTGCAATGGCAGAAGTTAGATTTTTAAATGTAATTGGATTTTTTTCAGTCGGAAAAGCAGCTTTAAATAACTTAGCATATTCATGGATTTTACTTAATTTTTGAATTAAATACGCTTCACTCGGAATACCATGTTCGATTGGATTTAAAAGTGGTCCTCCAGCTTGTTCTTCAACATCTTTTGCTCGGCCATCCCAAAATTGCATCCCATGTAAAAAGGCATAAATGGTCGAAGGTGAATTTCGATTTCCATTTAATTTCGTGTCACCAAGAGAAGTTGGTAAATTATCAACCCCATATTTGTTTAAATCATGGCAAGAACTACAACTGATTGTATTATTCTTCGACAATTGGTTGTCAAAATATAATTTCTTACCTAAAACAATCATTTCTCTTGAAATAGTCGATTCAGGTAAGGAACTAATCGAAACGAAAACCGAACTGGCTTTTTTGAATAATTCACTTGTGACTTCTTCTGTTGGAACGTCTTCAACTTTTGAATTTGAATTGCACGAAACGACAATTGCTAAAACAGGCAATACTGCTAATATTTTTTTCATACTCACTTCAATTAATAAAAGAGAAAAATTTAGCTTAACCCTCCTACTAATTTAAGTATAATATTCTAAATAAATGAGTTTTTATTGAATTGATTTTGAAGGCTTTTCCATAAACCAGATTAGTCCGACGTAGACCAAAATAAGCATGTTGTGGACAAAGAATTTACCAAGAGTTTGTTCCTCGAAATTGAGTGCGACTGCTATAAAATAAAATGCAATCGCTGTTCCTAAATACAAGAAGAACTTACGTAAATTGTATTTAATTGGATAATATTTTTGACCTAAAATGTAAGACGCGACCATCTGAAAAGCGTAGACAATAAATGTTGCCCAAGCACTCGCCATATAACCGTATGTTGGAATGAAAATGATATTGATTAACAGCGTTAAGATAGCACCTGTAATTGCTATGTAAGCTCCAAATTTTGTTTGTCCGCTCAATTTATACCATATACTCTGGTTGAAATAAACACCAACAAATACATTCGCTAATAGTAAAATTGGAACGACATTTAAACCTACCCAATACGATTCATTTCGAATAAAATGCTTGAAAAAATCAATGTTCAGCGAAACCAATAAAAAGACCAAACAAACTACTGCAACGAAGTAATTCATCACTTTACTGTAAATTTTATTTTTGTCTTCACTCTTCGCTTGTGCAAAAAAGAATGGTTCTGCGGCATAACGATAAGCTTGAATTAAAATCGTCACTAACATTGAAAGTTTGTAGCAAGCACTGTAAATTCCGAC
>CANGHX010000270.1 GCA_947453715.1 Flavobacteriales bacterium
AATTTAAAAATCATACAAAATGGCAGAAGTAAAAGAATTAGCCGAACAATTAGTAGCATTGACTGTAAAGGATGTACAGGAATTAGCTAACATCTTGAAATCAGATTACGGCATTGAGCCAGCTGCTGCTGCAGTTGTAATGTCAGGTGGTGGCGGCGACGCTCCAGCTGCTGCTGCTGAGAAGACTTCTTTCAACGTAGTTTTGAAGAACGCAGGTGCTTCTAAGCTGAACGTAGTAAAGGTAGTTAAGGATCTTACAGGTCTTGGTTTGAAGGAAGCTAAGGAATTAGTTGACGGCGCACCTAAGAATGTTAAGGAAGGCGTAAGCAAGGGCGAAGCTGAAGATATCGCTAACAAGCTGAAAGAAGCTGGTGCTGAAGTTGAGATCGCTTAATTTGATTTCATCGATCATATTGAAAGGCATTCCGGAAACGGGATGCCTTTCTTCGTTTTTGGGGGATCGGAGTATGAGCGTAATAAGTTGAATGAGGAAGTGATCATTTGTTCATTTTACTGAACATTCTGATCTTGGTGTATTTGCTGAATGTGGCATAGGCAGAGAGCTTGCAGATGGTATAGCCATGAAAGCCATCGAGGAAGCCGAGTTTAAGAAAATACTCATTGAAAAAATGCCAGAACGGGGAGAAGATAATGGTGAGCAGTGATGCCTTCTTTCCTCTTGCCACAGCATCGAGCGCCGACAGTTCGGAGTAGCGGTCTATCTTGTTCAGGTGCTCCTCGAGTGAGGTATAACTGTAATGGAGCAGATCGCCTTTCAGCAGTCCCTTTTTGCCATCTTCATGCAATGCCCAATATTCGTGTACCTTCTTTTCAATCCAGCGCCCCTTGGTGCGGTTGTAAAGGCGAGTTTGTTTGTCGGGGTACCAGCCGCTGTGTTTGATCCATTGGCCGCAGTAGTTGGTGAAGCGCGCCATTTCATAAACATTATACAGCTGTTCCTCTTTTACTTTCAGAATACTTTTGATGATCTCCGGAGCCAGTTCCTCATCGGCATCCAAGGAGAGGATCCAATCGTTGGATGCGCTGTCAGTTGCCAGATTTTTCTGCTGGCCATACCCTTCAAAAGTATTAAGGATAACCTTAGCTCCGAAGCTCCGCGCAATTTCGGCGGTATTGTCGGTGGAGTGACTGTCCACTACTATTATTTCATCAGCTACACCCTTAAGAGAAGCCAGACATCTGCCGATGTTCTTTTCTTCATTGAAAGTTATAATGGCTACACTTAATTTGATCATTTAGGTAAAAGCGTGGAAATGGTAAGAGGTGTAAAAATATATTAAATAGCGGACAAAAGATAGCCGCGATGGATTGGAAAAATTGATAGGGCAATGCCAAATTGATGATAGCGGTCTTATGAGGTCATATGCATCGGTAGAAGTCGTTGCCCGAGGTTGAGCATTCAGGTGCGGCAGAGAAGGTTCGGAAATTCCGACATTTTGTCCCATTTATTGGTTTGGCAAAATTATTGTCGGGTATATATGCGATATGTTTTTCAAAAAAAAGAAGTCTATGAGCGATAATATAAAAGATACTAATAATAATAGTGGCGACAACTTGGCACACAATGAAGAGATGGAAGAAGTATTGGGCAATGTGCTGAATACGGATGACAGCCGTCATGGTAATGATCCGCTGAGTGAAGGGAATGATGAAGAAATTGCTAAAATACAGGCTGAGCTAGAGGAAGTAAAGGACAAGCACCTGAGACTGATAGCTGAGTTTGACAATTTCAGAAGAAGAAGTGCTAAGGAGCGCATAGAAATGACACAATTGGCAGGCAAAGAGATCATACAGTCGCTATTGGTAGTGCTTGATGATATGGGCCGTGCAGAAAAGCAGATAGAGAAAGCGACAGATGTTGCTGCAGTGAAGGAAGGCGTACATCTTGTATTCAGCAAACTACGTACAGTATTGCAGCATAAAGGATTGAAGGCAATGGAGGCAATAAACGAAGAGTTCAATGCCGATCTGCATGAAGCGATAACTGAAATACCGGCTCCTAATGAGCAAATGAAGGGTAAGGTGATAGATATGGTAGAGCCAGGTTATTATCTGAATGACAAGCTGATAAGGCATGCCAAAGTGGTGGTAGGTAACTAGCATATAGTTGACCTATATAGAAACAGAGGAGAGCCAGTGGTTATTTTGCGAGTGAAAAAAATATTTGATAAACATAAAATACCTTCCCTTTGAGGTTTGCAAGAGGGGGATAGAATATGGCAAAAAGAGATTATTACGAGGTTCTTGGAGTGTCGAAAAGCGCCAGTGCTGATGAGATAAAGAAGGCTTACAGAAAGGTGGCGATGCAGTATCACCCCGATCGTAATCCCGGAGATAAGGAGTCAGAAGAGAAGTTCAAGGAGGCTGCTGAGGCGTATGATTACCTGAGTAACCCTGATAAGAAAGCGCAGTACGACAGATTCGGTCATGCTGCAAGCGGAGCAGGTCGCGGAGGATATGGCGGTGGTCCCGGAGGCATGAACATGGAAGATATCTTCTCTAATTTCGGAGATGTATTTGGAGATGACATGTTCGGCAGTTTCTTTGGCGGTGGTCGCCAGGGTGGCGGTGGCGGCAGAAGGCAGGGTACACGTGGTGCTAACCTGCGCATAAAGCTGAAGATGGACTTTGGTGAAATAGCCAATGGTGCCAATAAAAAAATCAAAGTAAAGAAGCATGTGAGCTGTACTACATGTAGTGGCAGCGGTGCTAAAGATAAAGGCTCTATACAAACGTGCAGCGGCTGTGGTGGTAGCGGACAAGTGCGCCGGGTGACCAATACATTCCTCGGTCAGATGCAGACAGTAACTACCTGTCCTACTTGTAATGGTGAAGGTTCTACTATTACACAGAAGTGTGGTAGCTGTAAGGGTGAGGGCCGCGTATATGGTGAAGAGACGCTGAGTTTGGATATACCGGCAGGTGTGCAGGATGGTATGCAGCTGAGTATGAGCGGCAGGGGTAATGCCGGAGAACGCGGCGGACCTGCAGGAGACCTGTTGATATTGGTAGAGGAAGAGAAGCATCCTGAATTGATCCGCAGAGATCTTGATGTGATCTACCTATTGCATGTGTCTTTCCCGGATGCGGTGTTGGGTACTAATGTAGAAGTTCCGACCATAGATGGTAAGGCTAAGATAAAGATACCTGCGGGCACGCAGAGTGGTAAGATATTCAGGCTGAAGGGTAAGGGATTCCCTGCCTTCCAGAGCTATGAGAAAGGAGACGAACTGGTGGAAGTGAATGTGTGGTCGCCAACTAATCTTACCCATGAGGAGAAAGACATGCTGGAGAAATTGAAGAATTCACCCAATTTCAAGCCGGGTGCAGAAGCGAAGGAAGACAGAGAGAGAAGCTTCTTTGATAAAATTAAAGATGCATTTACTTCGTGATAACCGTAGATAATGTACTTTAGATTTCAGATACAAATGAAATCGATAATTGCCTGACAATAAATTAAGATCGCTGCAAACGCATGATTTTCCCCGGATATTCTTTAAATATCCGGGGCTGATCAGAATAGCCTATGGCATCCATTATCTCAATCAGTTGAGGAAGTGGTATGTGGTAGGTAAGTTGAAGCAGTTGGTAGGTCGGGTCAAATCTCCTCATTTTACTTTTATAGATGCCGGCTGCGGAGAAGGGCAGTATATGTTTCCTCTGGCAG
>CANGHX010000271.1 GCA_947453715.1 Flavobacteriales bacterium
TTCCTTGAAATAATAGATCTAAAAACTATAAATTCCGCCTATTCTCTAATTGGATTGGAATTCGGAATTATTTATGCGTTTCTTGCAATCCTTTTATTGCGTGCACCCGTTTTTGATAAATTACCTAATCGAATCGAACCTATGATTCGTGAAATGAAATTATCATTTATTGATATGATTTTTCTTTCCTTGTGTGCCGGAATTGGAGAAGAATTATTATTTAGAGTTGGATTCCAGTATTATTTAGGGCCTTGGGTAACCTCATTTATTTTCGTTGCTATTCATGGTTACTTTAATCCACTTAATTGGCGAAAATCGCTCTATGGTGCGATTGTATTTCCATTTATTTTATTGATTTCTTTCGCATATGAAACATTTGGGTTATGGTTTTGCATAGCTGCTCATTTTTCGTATGATCTAGTACTTTTTTTAGCAATCGGATTTGATGAAGTGGAGGAAGAATAAAATAAATTCAATTTTCAAGTACGATTTTAAGTCGATTTGTTTGATGAACAATTAAACACGTCGGAACAACAATCTGACGATCAATAACTAATAGTTCAAAATACCTTAATTTGCATAAACTTTCGGGTAGTTCCACTAAAAATCCACAATTTGTTAAATATAACTCTTTCATATTTTCAAGATTACCCATTTCTTCAGGAAGATTTTCTAAATAATTTCGATCTAAATAAACGAATCGCAACGCTGAACATTCACCTATTTCTTTGGGTAAACATTTCAATTGATTAAAATTCAATTGAATCTTCGTTAAATTCTTTAGATTCCCTATTGAAGTAGGAAGTGAATCCAATTTATTTTGATTTAACCATAATTGCTCTAAATTTTGCAATTGTCCAATTTCATTTGGTAATTTTGAAAGTTGATTATATTGTATAGAGAGGATTCTTAATTTCTTGAGTTGACCAATTTCAGGAGGTAGAGAATCGAGATCATTTTTTCCAATATATAATTCCTCTAAATTTTCTAATTCAGCAATTCTATGTGAAATTTTTGATAAATGATTACCGAAAAGTTTTAAAACCTTAACTTCTTTATAATCAAAAACTTCTTCTGGAATTTCAGTTAACCCTTTTTTAGATAAATTAATTGTATTATTTCTTTTCATTACTACTAATTGTCCAAAATTAATTTGACAAAAGAGCCAACTAAAAACAAATAATAGCGTTTTATTCATATAATTGTATTAAGTTTAAATTTAATAATATTTTATACATTTATGGTATTAAAGTTATCTTGTCATTTGTGGCATTAGATTTGAAGTGTAAAAGAAATTAAAAAGTAAAAGTTATGAAAATGTTAAAATTAGGATTGATCGCATTAGGACTTATCATAAGTACAGTTTCTTATTCTCAAGAGAAAGTAAAGAAAACACCAGAAGAAAGAGCTATTATAAAAACAGAGAAAATGGCTAAAGAATTGCTTCTTTCGAATGAACAAAAACAAAAAGTTTTAACTTTAAACACTGGAATTGCTCAAAAAAATGAAGCTGTTAGAAAAAACACAAGCCTTTCTAAAGAGCAAAAAGAGAATGCTTTAATGGGAAATCATAAAGCTAGAATTGAGCAAATGAAATTAATTTTAAATGAAGCTCAATACACAAAATTTTTAGCTAATGAGCAAGAAAAAGAATTGCGCCATGAAAAAATGAAAGATGAGCGTGAAAAACAAAAAAATCACAAAAATAAACTAGAAGAAAAAGAAGAAAATCATAAGGAAACTATTAAAGAAAAAACAAATGAATTAAATGAAATTGAAGAAGAACTTTAATTTCCTTAAAATATATAAAAAGAAAGGCGATCAATTATGATCGCCTTTCTTTTTGTTAATTATTTTCTCAATTAATTATGAGCTGCTGTTTCTGTAGAACCTACTTCCACTCTACCTGGATAAACTTTTAATGCTTCTCCTAAGCAAATTACAGCTTTGCGCAATGAATCTTGATTTAATACGTAAGCAATACGAGCTTCCTGTGTTCCTGCATCTTTAGAAGAATAAAAACCATTTGCTGGTGCCATCATTACTGTTTGACCTTCAAATTCGAAGTCTTCTAATAACCATTGACAAAATTTCTCAGCATTATCAACTGGGAATTTAGCAACGCAATAGAAAGCTCCACTTGGTTTTGGACAGTAAACTCCAGGAATACTGTTTAATCCATCTACCATAATATTTCTTCTTTCAACATATTCAGCAACAACATTATCGAAATAAGATTGAGGTGTATTTAAAGCTGCTTCAGAAGCAATTTGATCAATTGTCGGAGGAGATAAACGCGCTTGACCGAATTTCAACGCTGCTGCCATTACCTCTTTGTTTTTTGTAATCAAAGCACCGATTCTTGCTCCACACATAGAGTAACGTTTAGAAACTGAATCAATCATAATTACGTTATCTTCGATTCCTTCTAAATTCATTACTGAAAATGGAACTGCTCCATCGTAACAAAACTCACGGTATACTTCATCAGCAAATAAGAATAAATCGTGTTTTTTAACGATGTCTCTCAATTGCTCTAATTCACTTTTTGAATATAAATAACCAGTTGGATTTCCTGGGTTACAAATAACAATTGCTTTTGTTTTAGAAGTGATTTTTTTCTCAATTTCTTCAACCGGAGGTAAAGCAAAACCTGTTTCAATATATGAAGTTACTGGAATAACATTGACACCAGCTGTAACAGCAAAACCATTATAATTAGCATAAAATGGTTCAGGGATAATAATTTCATCACCTAAATCACACGTTGTCATGAAACCAAAAATCAATGCTTCAGACCCACCTGTTGTGATTAAGATATCTTCTGCATTCACATTGATACCTGTTTTTTGGTAATAAGCCGCTAAATTTGTTCTATACGATTCAAAACCTGCAGAGTGACTATATTCAATCACCGTACGATCCATATTTTTAATAGCATTCAAAGCTACTTCAGGCGTTTCAATATCAGGTTGACCAATATTTAAATGGTAAACAATTTTACCTTGTTTTTTAGCTGTTTCTGCATAAGGCACCAATTTACGAATTGGAGATGCAGGCATATCATGTGCTTTTGTAGAAATCTTTGGCATATTTTCTTAATTTTTGAGCAAATTTAAAGAGAAAGTTGCAATTCTCTTAATCAAATTTAAGTTCTTTTTATATAATTTCTGATTTGTATTTTTTTTAACACATATAATTCAAATTATCATTTAATTTTGTCAATGATAAATCTGTTCTAATGTTGCATAAGTTAGCTTTTATTCTTTCTATTTTAACTCTCCTATTTTCTTGTAAACAGGAATCAAAAACTTGTACTAGTCCCTATGAAGAGCAACGAATTCTTGATTCAATCGAAAAAGTATTAAAATTAAAAAATGAAATTATTTTTTCAAAAAATTTAGCTAGAAGTTATCATTTATATGATGTACAAAATCTTAATTCAAAAATAAAGATTGATTTAAAATACGCCTCTACGAATAATTTCATGAAAATAAAATTGTACGATAAATTATCGAAAGCTTATTTACAGAAAGATGTTGCTGAACGACTTTCGAAATGTCAAGACTCTTTAACTTCAATTGATTCAAAATTATATTTACTGATTTATGATGCTGTTCGACCTTTAAGTACGCAACAGAAAATGTGGGATGCCCTGGACACAATTCCATTTCAAGAA
>CANGHX010000272.1 GCA_947453715.1 Flavobacteriales bacterium
ATACAATCTTCAAGTGAATTAAAAACGAGACAATTTGTAGCGACATAAGCTTCGTTTCGAGTCAAAACAACATTCTCACGATTTGGAAGAGGACGGTATTTTTCAGGTATCGATTCGTAATTTTTTCGACCCATTACTACCACATGATTGTCCGTTGTTTCCTTGAAAAATTTCATATCCGCAGGCAAGTGCCACATCAAATCATTGTTTTTACCAATCCCTCTTTCAAGGTCCATCGCCACAATCAAAGCTACTTTCATAATAAATCTGTAATTTGCAATCTGCTAATTTGTAATCTCTAATTATACAGCTACCGCCGCCTTAATATGTGGATGAGGATCATAACCAACCAATTCAAAATCCTCTAATTTGAAAGAAAATATATCTTTTACTTCCGGATTAATTTTCATTGTTGGTAATTCTCTAAATTCTCTTGATAACTGAAGATTTGCTTGTTCGATGTGATTGCTATATAAGTGAGCGTCTCCCAATGTATGAACAAATTCCCCTGGCTCTAAACCGACAACTTGCGCTAACATCATTGTCAATAGGGCATAAGAAGCAATGTTAAAGGGAACACCCAAAAATACATCTGCGCTTCGTTGATACAATTGACAGCTTAATTTACCATTTGCAACATAAAATTGAAACATCGTGTGACAAGGAGGCAAAGCCATATTATCTACATCTGCTACATTCCAAGCAGAAACGATCAATCTTCTGGAATCAGGATTCTTTTTTAATTGATCAACTAATTTCGTGATTTGATCAATTGTACCACCATCTTTCGCTGGCCAACTTCTCCATTGGTGACCATAAACTGGACCAAGATTTCCATTCTCATCCGCCCATTCATCCCAAATAGAAACGTTATTATCTTTCAGATATTTGATGTTTGTATCTCCTTGTAAAAACCATAACAACTCAACAATAATCGAACGTAAATGCAATTTCTTAGTCGTTAAACACGGAAATCCTTTTGATAAATCATAGCGACTTTGGTAACCAAAAACAGAAATGGTTCCTGTTCCAGTACGATCTTCTTTTTTCGTACCGTTATCCAAAATATGCTGCATTAAATCGTGATATTGTTTCATTGTATTTTTTCTTTTTTTGCGTTTCCAAAAATACGGATTTGGATTGTTTCAATGAAGCCTATTCAAGAATGAATTATTAACTTTTAGAAGAACTTATTAATAATTAACAGACATAATTTTGATTCTGAAATTCTTATTTATTAAATAAAACGCCTTATTTTTTTAATAATTCATTCACTTCTGATTTCAGAATTGATAGATCTTTGATTAAAATTTTCCATAATGTGGTTGGATCAATTGAATCATACGCATGTACAATCATATTTCTAAGACCAACTATATGTTTTGCACTTGAAATTTTTAGATCTTGATCAATTTTTAATAATTTAACGATTGCTTCTCCGATGATAATCAAGTCACGTTCAACAGCACGAATAGAAATAAAATTTGAAACAAAATCTGAATAATCCGAATTATGATGAGAAACTATTTTTTCTAGTTCTTGAATTACAGACTCAATATCTAACAGGTATTTCAACTTTTCATTATGCTGCTGCATAAACAGAAATTTTGGTTTTATCTAACTCTTCTTTAAAAATTGGATTTTTAATTACTCGGTAAGAAAGCAAATCAATTTTTTTATTAAAAAGATTTTCTAAAGCATCTAATAAATCAAAGAAAGCAGTTCCTTGTTCAAGTGGACTAAGATTAGGATTAAATAACACGGCAAAATCTAAATCGCTTGATTCATTATAATTTGAAGTAAGTGCTGATCCAAATAAATAAAGCTCAGCAACATTATGCTGTTTACAAATTTCTTGAATTTCTTTCGCTTTATTTTGAATCAATGGAATCATGTAAACAAATATAATGAATTATATAAACCTATAAAATATTATCAAACAGAATTAACATTCCCTGATATTTTGAAAAGAAAAATCCTAACTTTACCTCCCAAGTAAAAAAAGAGATTATGTACGGAAAAATGAAAGACTTTCTTACGAGCGAATTAAAAGCAATCGAAGAAGGTGGAATTTATAAAAGAGAACGAATTATTACTTCTCCACAAGGAGCAAATGTAACAGTTCAATCAGGAGAAAAAGTGGTAATCATGTGTGCGAATAACTACTTAGGTTTGTCTTCACATCCTGAGGTTGTACAAGCAGCTAAAGACGCTTTAGATTCGCACGGCTATGGAATGTCATCTGTACGTTTTATTTGTGGAACGCAAGATATTCATAAAGAATTGGAAGCAAAAATTGCAAAGTTTTACGGGACAGAAGACACGATTTTATATGCAGCAGCTTTTGATGCAAACGGAGGAGTTTTTGAACCTTTATTTGGAGAAGAAGATGCAATAATTTCTGATGAATTAAATCACGCTTCAATCATTGATGGTGTTCGTTTATCAAAAGCAAAAAGATACAGATACAAACATTCTGATATGGCAGATTTAGAAGCACAATTAATTGCTGCGCAAGATCAACGTTTCAGAATCATCGTTACAGATGGTGTTTTCTCAATGGATGGAGACATCGCTAAAATGGATCAAATTTGTGATTTAGCAGACAAATACGATGCATTGGTGATGACAGATGAGTGTCACTCTGCTGGATTTATCGGTAAAACAGGTCGTGGCGTTCCAGAATATTGCAATGTAATGGACCGAGTGGATATAATCACAGGAACATTAGGAAAAGCACTAGGTGGAGCAATGGGAGGTTATACTACAGGTAAAAAAGAAATTATCGATTTGTTACGTCAACGTTCTCGTCCTTACTTGTTTTCAAATTCACTTTCTCCTGCAATCGTTGGTGCTTCAAACAAAGTGTTTGATATTTTAAGTTCAACAACAGAATTAAGAGATATTTTAGAAGAAAACACAAACTACTTTAAAAAGGCAATTATTGAAGCAGGTTTTGATATCAAACCAGGAGATTCTCCAATCGTACCGATTATGTTGTATGATGCAGCATTGTCTCAAAAATTTGCAGATTTATTATTGAAAGAAGGCGTTTATGCTATCGGATTCTTTTATCCAGTTGTAGCGAAAGGAGCAGCTCGTATTCGTACTCAAATTTCAGCAGCACATACGAAAGCGGATTTAGATAAAGCGATTGCGGCGTTTATAAAAGTTGGTAAAGAATTAGAAGTGATTAAATAAAATCAAGGATATAAAAAAAGGCTGAATTTTGATGAATTCAGCCTTTTTAGTTTAAAAACGGATATCTGTTGTATGATCGATTTCTAAATAAACATCTTTTATACAATTACCATTTATAGGTAAATCTCTTCCCTTTATCTTTCCTCTAAGATAGATTTTTGCACTTTCATTTTTATCGATAAATCGATTGATTTTTTCGAAAATATTTTTTTGATTTTTGGTTACAACTACCTCAATTGTACGATTATTTTCGTTGTTTTCGGTTGATTCGAATAATATAAGTCGATTTTCTTCCTTAAAAACATTTATTTTATAAACAGTTCCTTGTAGGAAGTAGTCTTCATTTTCATGTGATATTGCTTCTCCACATGGTGTCATAATGCAAGCAGAATAATGGATCAAGTCATGAATAGTTAACGCTTTTTCAAATTTAG
>CANGHX010000273.1 GCA_947453715.1 Flavobacteriales bacterium
TTTGAAAATGGATTTGCGAATGATTATTTAGAATTAGCATTTGTAGAAGTTAGTTCAGATGGAATTAATTTTGTTCGTTTTCCAGCTTCAAGTTTATATCAAATTTCAACTCAAGTTGGTCCTTATGCATTTGCAAGTTGTGAAGCTGTTAATAATTTAGCCGGAAAGTACAAACAAGGTTATGGAACACCATTTGATTTAGAAGAATTAAAAGATTCTGTAAATTTGGATGTAAATGCAATTTCTCATATTAAATTAGTTGATGTAATTGGAAGTATTACGAATATTGGTAGTATAGATACTGCTGGAAATCGAATCAATGATTGTTATCCAACTCCCTTTGCATCAGGTGGTTTTGATTTAGATGCTGTTGCAACAATGCATATGAATCCGTTGAGAATAGATGAGAATCCATTAAATTCAGTTTCTGTCTATCCAAATCCTTCGAAAGGAAATATTACAATTCATTCTTTTAAAAATGGAGATGTTATACTTTCTGATTTATCTGGTAAAATTGTTTTTCAGAAAAAAATTTCGAATCAATTGCAGATTGATTTATCATCATTTTCAAATTCAATTTTATTAGGTACATTTAATGATGGGCATAATGTCAGTCATTTTAAAATAGTTATAGAACAATAAATTTTATATTTGCATTTATAAAATTTATAACACTATTTATTTTGAAATTTAATGCATTATTTCTTATTTGTTTTTCTATCTTTTTTCTTTCAAAAAATGGATTTTCAAAAGCAATCGATAAACAAACAATTGAACGTAAATGTTTAAAAATAAATTCTATTTGGTTAAAAGAATCATTTACTTTAACAAAAAACAGTGTTGGATTTAGTGCACCAATAAGCGCCAGAGCATATGCTTATTTTTCAATTGGAATGTATGAAAGTTGCGTTGAAAATTCATCAGTATTACAATCTCTAACGGGTCAATTGAATGGTTATAATCGTTCGACTTGGAAAGAAAAAGATAAAAATTATAATTGGCCATTGATTTCAAATTTAGTTGATTTTCAAATGGTTTCGTATTTGTACAGAACGATGCCTCCTGCAAATTTGAAACGAATCACTGAAATTAAGGATTCAATTAGTAAAATTGAAAGCAAGAAACTTTCCAAAAAAATAATTGAAATTTCATTCGATTATGCATTGAAATTATCAAAAGAAATTATTGAATGGTCAAAATTGGATGGCGCTGATGAAGCATTTAAAAATAATTATCCATTAGATTATATTGCTCCTCAATGTGCTTCTTGTTGGACGAAAACGACTCCAGGTTATCAACCTGCTTTATTACCATATTGGGGAAAAACAAGATCAATTTTATCTAATAGCGACAATGCTGTTAAAGAAATTCAATTAATTCCATTTTCAAAAGATACGAATTCAGCATTGTATAAAGATGCAATGGGAATAATAGAGCTCACAAAATCTAAAAATCCTGTTTATGAACAAATTGCTGAATATTGGGATGACGCTCCGGGCTATACAGGAACTCCGAGTGGACATTTTTTCAATTTAACAAGAGAATTAGTTGGACAACGTAATTCATCTTTAGACGAAGCGATGGAAGTATATGTAAAATTAGGAATTGCTTTAAATGAAGCATTTATAAACTGTTGGAGATTGAAATACATTTACAATTTTATTCGTCCAATAACTTATATTCATCGTTTTATTGATCCGCAATTTAATTCATTAATCGCGAGCCCTTCTTTTCCTGAATTTCCTTCTGGACATTCATTTCAATCTGGCGCGGGCTCAGAAGTGCTAAAATCTATTTTTACAGATAATATAACGTTGATCGACTCAACAAATGTATCTAGAACAGATATTGATGGTTCGCCAAAAACCTTTTTGTCATTTTCTCAAATGGCTGAAGAAATTTCAATCTCAAGATACTATGGCGGCATTCATTTTAAACAAACACTTGATATAAGTTTAGATTACGGAAAAAAGATTGGTATTTATGTTGTTAACGGTTTGAAATGCAAAAAGTAATCGTATTCTCTTTATTCTGTTTTTTAATTGTTTTTGCAACAAATTCTCAAACTAAAACGCTGTTTAATGAAGTAAGCGATCAATTAGGGATCAACTATTTATATCCTGGAAATGATTTTCAAATGGCCGGTGGCGGCGTGATGATCATCGATGTCAATAACGATGGTTGGGAAGATTTTTTTCAATCGGGAGGTGTATTTGATTCAAAACTTTGGGTTAATGTCAAAGGGAAATTTGAAGATCAAACACAGAAATATGGTTTAGAAGTACTTTCAGGATATTTCATTCAGGGAGCGACAACAGCAGATTTTGATAACGATGGATATTCCGATTTTTTTATTTCAAATTATGGAATAGGAATGAGTCGTGGCGATAAAAAGCATCCGGTATTATTAAAAAACATCAAAGGGGAATATTTTGAAATTCTGAAATTAGAAGATATTATTGGGCTAGGGAATTATACTTCAGCATGCTGGGGAGATGTAAACAAAGACGGATTTTCTGATTTATACATTACCAATTACGTTGAAAGTATGGGGGAAATGTTAGATTCAACTGGACGGGAAATTGGTTATAATCCTGTTTGTTATGAAAATAAGTTGTTAATCAATCAAAATGGAAAAGGATTTGTTGAATGCTCAAAAAGTTTTGGTGTAAATGATATTGGTTGTGGATTGGCTGCAAGTTTTACAGATATTGACAATGATGGAGATCAAGATTTATTGTTGTTAAATGATTTTGGAGAATGGACTAAAAAAGGAAATAAAATATTCAGAAATGATTTTCCGAAAAACCAATTTACAGATATTAGTGAGCAGAGTGAATTTTCAAAATTAATATATGGAATGGGCATTGGTCCAGGAGATTATGATCGCGATGGCGATTTAGATTATTACATCACAAATATTGGTCAGAACTTTCTGTTTAAAAATAATAATGGAACTTTTCATGACGTTGCTAAAGATTTAAAAATTGATTTGACTTATGAAAAAGATTCAATTTTCGGAACCAGTTGGAGTGGATTATTCTTTGATTCAGATTTTGATGGAGATTTAGATTTATATGTATCAAAAGGAAATGTTGCGACTCTTGTTCCTAAAACAACTATAAAAGATGCCAATAAATTCTTTATCTATGATAGTTCAAAATTCATCAATCAAACTGCTATTTCTGGGGTCGATGATATTCTTTCGCACAGAGGTTCAGCGATTACAGACTTTGATCACGATGGTGATTTAGATATAATTTCTTCAGTTGTAAAATTACCTTGGGGAGCTTTTGCTAATAAAGATCAAAAGTTGAAAATTTATCAAAATGAACAGGAACAAGGAAATTGGATAGGAATTAAGTTAGTAGGAGAGAAGGATGTAAATAGGGATGCTTTTGGATGCAAAGTATTATTTGAGCAAGACTCGCTTAAGATGCTAAAAGAAGTAGATGGTGGAACAGGACATGCTTCCCAATCAACTTCCATTCTATATTTTGGTTTGGGTAAAGCTTCGAACTTACAAAAACTTTCAATCTCTTGGTTAAATGGTAAACGTCATAGTTTTTCTAATTTGAAATCGAATTGTATCTACCAGATTGATTCAAACGGAAAATTAAAAAA
>CANGHX010000274.1 GCA_947453715.1 Flavobacteriales bacterium
ACTTTATTCTCATTATCTAAAAGGATGACTGGAATGTCCTTGTTTGTTTCTATTATTTTTAAAGGAAACGTAAAATCAGGAATAACATCTAATGGCGTTTCTTTAGAAATTTCCTTTGTTGCTTCAATCCATACTGAAATTTTATTTCGTTCTAAATTTCTAACTTCTTGAAATGTATTGTTTGTCAGCTGAACTAATTCAATTTTCTTTTTGATTGCATCAGCCCATTGCTTTGCTTTATCTCGCTCTCGTTGACTTACACCTTTTACAATAGAATTCGAAACAAATAATGACGCGCCAACCATTAATATTGCTATAATGAGCAGTGCAATTTTCCAACGTTGTTTTGAATTATATAAGTTCATTTTGTTCTATAGAAGTAAAGAAACGAGTTTTTTCTGAAAAGATTACATTATTTATTTTTTTAATTGTAGTCTTTGTTCAATTTGCTGACAAACTTTTTGGTGATCAAATTGAGAAATCCCTTTTTTAATATTATTTGAATTGAAATTATTTTCGTTAGCAAAGTATTGTTCAATTTTTGAACTTAGATCATCTGAATTTTGAGATTCGAAGAGAAAGCCAAATGATTCATTTGCTATTAATTCTTTTGTCCCGCCTGAATTACTTCCAATAACTGGTCTCCCACTAGCTAAAGATTCAATGGTTGTCATTCCGACAGTTTCAGATTTAGTTGCATTAATTAAGACATCAATTGTTTGATAATATTTTTCAATTTCATTGGTAAATGGTCTAAAAAGTATTCGATCTGTTAAATTTTCTTTTTCAATTGATTTCTTTATACTTAACAAATAGTTATCACTTTCATTGATAGTTGGTGCTCCAATAATTAATAATTTGAAGTTCTTTTGTTTACATTTTTCTATAGCTTCTATAACGATATGATGTCCTTTGTTTATATCAATTCTTCCAAATATACCTATGATTGTTTCTTCTAAAGGAAGATCTAATTCATTTCTTAATTCACTTTTTGATTGATGTAAATTATACTTTTCTAATTCAATTCCAGATGGGATAATACAAATTTTAGATTTTTTAATTTTTGAATTAAACTCAACTTGTTCTTTCAACCAATTTAACGGACACGACCAAATATCATAAAAGTTGTAGCGAATTGTATGGAAAATAGATGTTTTACGAATACCGAATTGCATTTCCATAAAAACGGAAATATGAAGTTTTTTTCCAACTAACCATTTTACAGTTGCTCCTATACTCAAATCGTGATTTGATCTAATTATTAAATGAGTAATTTCATTTGATTGAATAAGGCTTTTGAGTTTAATTGCTTTTGCAAACTGATAATATTTTTTGTGTTGTTCAATTAAACATATATCAATTTTATTCAATAACGCATTTTGATGAATAGGTGAATTATTCCAGCAAAATAAGATAACTGAATATCCTCTTTGTTTCATCCAAATTGCATTTTTGAGTTGATTCATTTCTAATCCACCCCAGCTATTTGATCCACATAAGTATCCTATTTTGCTTTTCATCATCTTCAATGAGCTAAAATAATCATTTTTTTTCCCAGCAATTACAAGGGATTGAGATTTATTTAAATAAAATGTTTAACAAAATTATGAAAGTGTTAAACAAAGGAGTATATTTGTTTAACAAAAAACAATTACTGTTAAACAAAATGGAAAAATATAAAACAGCTGTTGTCAGAAGAGAGCATTTTAATGCTGCACATCGTTTGCATAATGCAAATTGGTCAGATGAAAAAAATAGAGAAGTTTTTGGTAAATGCAACAATGAACATTTTCATGGACACAATTATGATTTAGAAGTAAAAGTAATTGGTTTTTGTGATCCTGAAACTGGTTATGTAATTGATACTAAAGTATTGTCAAAGCATATTCAGAAGGAGATACTAGATGTTTTTGATCATCGAAATTTAAATATGGATGTAGCTTATTTCAAGCAAATCAATCCTACAACAGAAAATGTAGCAAGAGTGATTTTTGAAATTTTACGCCCTTTAATTAGTAATGAATTAGAACTTAAAATAAAATTATATGAAACCGAACGAAATTTTGTTGAATATCCCGGAGAATAATTTTAAGGGATTTAGTAGTGAAGAAATAGGTGATGAGCACTTATATACAGGATTAGAAACACCATTAAGAGCAGATGCTTTTGATATTTCAGATACAGATAAAAAAGATAAAATCGAATTGTTATTTGCGGAAATTATGCAAGTAATGGGATTAGATTTAACAGATGATTCTTTAAAAGGAACTCCCAAAAGAGTTGCTAAAATGTATATAGATGAAATATTTTCAGGTTTAAATCCAATCAATAAACCTAAAATTGCCTTGTTTGATAATAAGTACCAATATAATCAAATGTTGGTTGAGAAGAATATTTCATTCTATTCAAACTGTGAGCACCATTTTGTTCCGATATATGGGAAAGCTCATGTTGCTTATATTTCTTCAGGTAAAGTAATTGGGTTATCGAAATTGAATCGCATCGTTCAGTATTTTGCTAAACGTCCACAAGTTCAAGAGCGTTTGACAAATCAAATTGCAAATGAGTTAGCTGAAATTTTAGGAACAAACGATGTAGCAGTCATCATTGATGCAAAACATTTGTGTGTTTCTTCTAGAGGTATTAAAGATGAGACATCTTCTACGATTACTGCTTATTATGGTGGTGCTTTTAATACTACAGAGAAGATAAATGAATTACAGAATTATTTAAAACTTTCATTTTAATATTTTTCAAAATGAAAACAATCGTTGTAGTTGGTGGAAGCAAAGGGATAGGTTTAGCAATAGTTAAAGAATTTGCTGAATATTCCAACGTTATTAGTATAAGTAGAAATAAGTCTGATTTTGAACATCCGAATGTAACTCAAATAGAAGTTGATGTTTTAACTGATGAATTACCAACTATTGAATCTGTAGATCAATTAGTTTATTGCTTAGGTTCAATTAATTTGAAACCTTTTAATAGACTAAAAACATCAGATTTTCAATTAGATTTTGATGTGAATGTTTTAGGTGCAGTTAAAACGATTCAACATTTTTTACCGCAACTAAAACTAGGTATTAATCCAAGTGTTTTGCTTTTCAGCAGTGTGGCAGCAAAAATGGGAATGCCATTTCATGCTAGTATTTCAATTGCTAAGGCTGGAATCGAAGGTTTAGTAAAATCTTTAGGAGCTGAATTTGCACCAACAATTCGTATAAATGCAATTGCACCTACTCTTACGGATACCACATTAGCGGCTCATTTACTTCGAAACGAAACAGCGGTTGAGAATATGATTCAACGTCATCCATTGAAAAAATTCTTGAATACAAAAGAAGTTGCAGATATGGCGGCTTTTTTATTGTCAGATAAAGCAGCTTCTATTTCTGGACAAATAATCGAGATGGATTGTGGATTAGTGACATTTAAACTATAAAGAAATGAAAGAATTTTACTCAAAAGGAAGTGTTTACCGTTTACATACAAAACAATTTTTACCAATTTCAAAATCGGAAGCTTGGGATTTCTTGTCTGATCCGGCGAATTTAAAATTGATTACACCAGAATATATGGGTTTTAATATTCTTTCAGGTGCTGATAG
>CANGHX010000275.1 GCA_947453715.1 Flavobacteriales bacterium
AAGCCTTGAATTTTTTAATAAACCTTTTTCAAATTGATATGAAATTCCAAATAATGCATTGAGTGACTTGAAACCATAATTCATCGTATTTGATGATGGTTCATTGAACCTATAAATTGTTTTATCATACCCTTGAATCGCATCAATTAACTTACCTTCAAATCTGATTGAACTACTAAAGTTATTCCACCAATTGTAAGCTCCCCATACATTTAAATAATATTCATTACCTAAACGATATCCAATATTATTTGTATTTAAACGCATAACAGAACTTCCTTGAAAGCTATACGCAAATCCATTTGATTGTTTAATGTATGTTAAACTAGGTAATAGTTCAAAAGATCCTGAACCCATTTGCATCATATAAGCAAATCGCTCATTAGGATATAACATATCGTTGGACAATCCTTTCATTTGAATTGAACCAGTTGGAATACTTCCTCCTAAGCCTAAAATCAATTGACTAGATGTATTTTTAACAATACCATACAATATGTGAAGTTTAGTATCACTAATTCCAGATGTTAGCATTGTCATATCTGCATTATTTGTCATTTCCATACCAGGCATTGAATGATTCATTGTTTGAATCATGGTCATGCCCATAGAAGTTTGGTTGTAATGTAACATTACCATCCCAGTTAAGCGATCAGTAATACCATACATTCCCATTAACATATGCATTTGCATGTTCATTTTATTAGAACTCATGATATAATCATTGAATACATCCATTTCATCAACTGGATTGTTTCCAGAAATCAATGTTGAATTATTCATTTGCATATATCGATACGATAACATCCATTCTTTCTTTGGATGAACATGACTAATCATCACGCCTGCAGGAGTCAAATTTCGAAAACAATGACATGAATGATCACAACTTGAAGTATCAATTGTTTCTTGACTAAATACATTAATAGCCATCAATGTCCCAATAATAAGAACATTCCATTTTTGTTTAAAAAACATTTATTGAATTTTAATTTGTTTTTATTGAAGAATTACTCTTCTAAAAAATCAGATTGACTCATACTTAAAAGCAATCTGTTAGTTAAAACAAATTATACTCTAGGAGGTTGAAAAACAGACTTTAAATCACTCTGAATTATATTTTTATTGTATTCAAAAACTTCTGCTTTCTTATCTTGAAAAAAATCGCTTTCAATAATAACAAAAGTTTCAACCGAAATTTGATCTGTAATTATCTCAATTTTTTCTTTTGATGATGAAGATTTATTTTCTTTTTGATCTTGTTTTTTTAACTGTTTAGCCAAATGACATTTACCATTACATTTCAATATCGGCTTAGACTTGTTAACACATAGATTATTCGCTATGTATTCTTTATTGATAATGTAATCTGTATATATAATGAATTTACCCAATGCTTGCATAACAAAAGCACTGATTACAATAAAAGCAATTATCGTATGTAAATTCTTTTTCACGTCTCAAAATTACAAAATAAACTCATAAAAAAAAGCCCAAATCAAATTTGAGCTTCCTTACATTATAGTTTATTTACACTTAATTCATTTTATACTTTTTGAAAAAAGCATCCCAGTTCCAAATGAAATTTCCCATAACCTCATCCATTCTTTTTAAGAACAAAGGATTTGGAGCTTGCATTCTTCTGAAATAATCATCTTGAAATTCATTCAATTTGTATTTTTCAAAAACAGCTTTAGACATTCCGTAAATCATATTTTTAGAAGGATGATTTATTCTAGAAATAAAGCTTTGGTATTCTCTTACGATTTGTTGGAAATCATTTCCTGACATTTCGTACATTTTCCCTAATTTATTAAAAATAATCTGTTCAACTCTTTCTGCTTGATCAGATTCAAATATATTTTCTAAAAAAGATAAATTACCTACAATTACAATTAATGCAAATTCTCCATTTTGTTTTGGATCAATTTCTGGCGATTTAACAAAAGCCACATCTTCATTAATCAATTCAGCAACCTCTACAAATCCATTATCAACGACATCCAACAATGCATTAACAAATACATTCGCAACCTGTTCGTCTGATAATTTTCTTTTTAATAATGTTCCAAGTAGAGCCATAGTGTGTTCTTATAATCTTAAAGCAAATTTAACATAGATTCACTTGTGTTTGAGACTCAGCTAGTTTAGGTTTTCAACCAAGTTTTCAACAGAAGTGTTAAATAATTAAAAACTTGAATTTAAAACACTTAAAAACAACTATTTAACACTTTTTAAAATGAGTATTTTTTTAGTTTTAGAACCTAATTATAGGTTATTTCTATTGTTTTTCAAAGAAATTAATAGCTAAATCATAGCTTTTCAAGCCAAATCCAAAAATACATCCAACAGCAACTGGAGAAATCATAGAAGTATGTCTAAATTCCTCACGATTTGAGATATTCGAAATATGAACTTCTACGACTGGAACTGAAATAGCATTTATACAATCACGCAAAGCAACACTTGTATGCGTATAACCTCCTGCATTGAAAATGATGCCATCATGTTTAGATTTTTGCAATTCATTAATTAATTCACCTTCAACATTGGATTGATAATATTCTAAATCAGTATTCGTTCTGTTTTTTAATTCTTCAAAATACATTTCGAATGTTTGATTACCATATATTTGTGGTTCACGAGTTCCTAATAAGTTTAAGTTCGGACCGTTAATAATTAAAATTTTCATATTCATGTTGTCTTGGGATCGCTATATTAAACAATTTATTTCGTTTTTAAAAATCGAGAAAGGTTTAGCTGAAAATTCAATTTTTGCTTATCAAAATGATGTATTAAAATTAAAAGATTTTTCAGTTGACAAAAATATAGCTCCTGACGCTTTAACTTACAATAATTTAAAAGACTTTATAACAGAACTTTACGAACTTGGATTAAGCGCTCGAAGTCAAGCGAGAATTATTAGTGGCGTAAAACAATTTTTCGGTTTTTTACTTTTAGAAGATGTAATAAATGACGATCCCAGTGAACGTTTAGAAATGCCTCGTTTAGGAAAAAAATTACCAGAAGTCCTAACGGTTGAAGAAATTGATGCACTCATAAATGCCATTGACATGAGCAAAGCTGAAAGCCATCGTAATAAAGCTATTCTAGAAACACTTTATAGTTGCGGTTTGAGGGTCAGCGAATTAATCAATTTACGATTTTCTGATTTGTTTTTTGAAGAAGGCTTTATTCGAGTAATTGGAAAAGGAAATAAAGAACGTTTAGTTCCTGTTAGTGAAACGGTTGAACATGAAATAGGTATTTACAATGATTTTGTTCGAAGACATCAAGTCATTAAACCAGGATTTGAAAATATAGTGTTTCTGAATCGAAGAGGCGAACAATTGACTAGAATCATGATTTTTACCATAATCAAAAATTTAGCGCTTTCCATTGGATTAAAAAAACAGGTTTCCCCGCACACATTTAGACATTCTTTTGCTACACATATGATTGAAGGCGGTGCAAATCTTCGAGCAATACAAGAGATGTTAGGCCATGAATCAATCACAACAACAGAAATATATACGCATTTAGATCAACGCTTTTTAAAAGAGGCAATTATTTCGTTTCACCCGAGAAATATTGAGCACAATTAAAA
>CANGHX010000276.1 GCA_947453715.1 Flavobacteriales bacterium
ATCACTACTTCTAATTCTTCTTTGTTTCCCGTATTTCCAATCACTGTAATTGTTGGGTATTCCATTCCACCACCAGCGCTGATTGTTCCATCAACTGCAGTTACATTGTTGTAAGGATAATCTCCATTCCACAACGAATAGTAATATGTTCCATCATTGATGTATTCAATTGCATTTTTCCAAACTTCTGCATTTCTCGGCGTAAACATTGCCCAAGAAGTTACTTTTCTTTTAGAAGCAGGTAATTCAACTTCTCCTTTTAAAACTTCATATCTTTTATCAGCAAACCATGCGAAATCGTGAACTATTGACTGCGTATAACGAACCGTTTTGTATTCAGTTGATGAAGCTGGGAAATTCATATTTGCTTTTCGACCTTCATTTAATTCTCCATTTTCAAATTTCATTCTAGTTTTCAGAGCCAAATCAGTTAAGAAATCAATTTCTGAAGGCGTTTGACAATCTCCCGTTGCTCCTAACACATAATTCTTTGGCAACGTAATACTTACATCAAACGATCCGTATTCCGAATAAAACTCTCCTTGATTCAAGTATGGAATTGGATTCCAACCATTTTTATCATAAACAGCTGGTTTAGGATACCATTGTGTGATTTGATACGATTGACCAACATGACCTAAACGAGAAATTTCACCTGATGGAATTTTCACTTTAAATGGAGTTGAAACAGTTAAACGTTGACCTGGTAATAACGGTGTTTTCAACATCAATTTACAAATATCTATGTTCTTAGGATCTAATTCCCATTTAACAGTTTCACCATTGATTTTAAAATCTAAACCTGAAATATTTCCTTTTAAACTGTCATCACCATATTTCAACAAGGTTTCTCCTGAGTTCCATTGTTGTTTCCCTAAAGCCGTTTTCTCATTTTGATACGCATTTGGCCATAAATGCATGTACAAGAAATCCAATTGATTTGGTGAATTATTGATATATTCAAATTCTTCAAAAGCAGTTAATTCGTGCTTTGAATCGTCTAATTTTACTTCAATTTTATAATTCACTTCTTGTTGCCAATAGCTTTGAGAAGTTGCTGAAAATGTGATGAATGTAATTAGCGTTAAAAAGAATAGGTTCTTCATAAATTTTTGTTTGATATTTAGTGGTACAAATATGCGAAAAAGTTACAACCTGAAGTGTTTTATCTACACAACAGGCTGTAACTTATTAATGAATGGTTTATATTAATGTTTTGCGTCTTCCGCTTCTTTTGGATCTTCCGGAATGATTTTAACCGGATTTTTAACTTTTTGGATATTATCTAAAAAGTCTTCCAATTGAGAAATTGATAATTGTTTTGCGATGATTTTTTTGTCTTTATCCAAAACAAAAACTCTTGGAGTTGTCACAACATCGTAATAATTATCGTATTTAATAGATTCTATAGACGTGTATTTTGGTATAATTTCATTCGCATTTTTTCCAGCAATCCTAATTATTGACTCTGTTAACGCAACATTTATAAATGTAATATGATTATCTTTTATAAACTTCTTCCATAAAGGATAATCTTCACCAACTGCAGCTGTTACAGCAAAAACTTCTACATTTCTAGCTTTTAGCTTTTGTTCATATAATTTCTGAAGTTTTGGAGTAGTTACTTTACAATGTCCACAATTTGGCGACCAAAAATATAAGACTGTGTATTCACTTTTCAAACTATAAAAGTCTTTCCAAACCTTTTCTGTTGTATCCAATAATGAGATGTTAGCTGGTTTTGAACCAATAACAAGATTTTTTTGAACATTGACTTTCCCACAGAAATCATCAATCTTATCTTGCTTCAACCAAAAAGCTGCATTTTTTCCATCACTTGCTTTAGAACATATATATTTTTCACCTAATTTGATCCAAACTTTATCCATTCCCATGATTTTGTTTTTCTCAAAACTAGTCATCAAGGAAGTCACTGTCAATTCATAAACACTTGACTTTGGATTCAATTTATCAATTAACTCATAAGCATATTTCAAAATAGTATCTGGTTGTTGTTGCATCATTGTAGTTCCAAAAAATGTCTCTAATTTATTATGATACAATGGCGTTGCAGTAATTCGATCGTCTTTCAAGTTAAAATTATCGAAAAAATGTGCTCTGTAATAACGGTATTGAAAAGTTGAATCTGTAATTTTTCCATTTTGATCTTTCGGTGCATCTGGAATTTTAATATCAATGGACATGCTTACAATTAAAGCAACTACCGAATTTGGATATTTTGCGATTAATTCTTTTTGGTAATTCAACACTTCATCTGATATTTGCTGCGATTTTTTAGTTAACTCCTTGTATTTATCGCTGTTTACATCTGTAATCATTTTTTGCTCATCAGAAATTGCCGTTGATTCTTTTCGTTTCGATGTTAAATAAGCCATATAATCAATGAACAACTGATTTTCTGCTGATTTTTTCACTTTCATATTTGTAAAATAATCCGGGCCGAATGTTTCAATATCCACTTCTTCATTGTTGTAAACAAATTCAAAATACTTTTGACCAGGCATTAAAACAGCTAATAAACCTGGCTTTTGTTTTTTTCCATCGAATTCAACAATCCCTCCTTTAATGTTTGCTGTATCAGCGTAATACAATTTATTTCCAGTGTATTTCACTAAATGAATAACAGTATCTTTTTGACCAACGATGTTAAATTTTATTTTCTGACCAAATGTTGACCCAATTGATAATAAAACAGCTATTAAAACTATATTTTTCATGAATTCTATTACGTGTTAAATTTTGTTTGTTCATTAAAAAAGCTGTCAAATAAAATTAATGACAGCTTTCAATATTATTGTTTCATTTGCTCTTCTTCTTCCGGATCTGGAGGAAATAATTTTGGAGCATTTTTTACTTTTTGCATTGTATCCAAGAAATCTTCCAATTGTGAAATAGATAATTGTTTCGCAACTATTTTTTTATCCTTGTCTAAAACAAATACTCTTGGCGTAGAGAAAATATCATACGTTTTTGAGAAATTCAAGGCTTCTAAAGAAGTGTATTTTGGTACAAACTGACGTGCATCTTCGGTTGCTTCTTTGAATAATTTCTCAGTTAAACCAACATTGATAAACGTCAAATGATTGTCTTTGATGAATTTTTTCCACAACTCAAAATCACCTCCAACTGCTTTCGCAACTGAAAAGACTTCTATATTTCTAGCTTTTAATTTCTCTTCATATAAACGTTGTAATTTCGGTGTAGTTTTCTTACAATGTCCACATTCTGGATCCCAGAAATATAAGACCGTATATTCAGCTTTAATGCTGTAAAAATCTACCCATTTTGCATCAGTCGTATCTCTCAAACAAATATTTGGTGGAGCCACACCTAGTACTAAGTTTTTCTGAACTTCTACTTTTTCACATAAATCTTTCAACTTATCTTCTGGCATCCAAAAAGCTGGAGATTTTCCTTCTGAATTAGTACTACAATAATAACGTTGTCCCATTCGATTGAAAACCTTGTCCATCCCCATGATTTTGCTCTTCTCATACGTTGAAGTAATCCATGTTACACAAAATTCAAATGTTTTTGTTTTTTGATCTAAACGGTCACAAAAATCAAATGCATATTTGATAATCG
>CANGHX010000277.1 GCA_947453715.1 Flavobacteriales bacterium
GTAGTATCTTCGTTGCTAACCTTGGAATTTGGAATTTTAGAGTTGTCTGGAAACATCATCTAAGATACTGAATTCTAAGGTTTTAAACAAGAAAAAACCAATTTAATTTGCTGATTTTCAAATGTTTATATTTTTGTCATGTAGTTAGAATAGTTTGAGTAATTGATTTTATATTATTTCTCAAAGCTACATCAATTCAAGAATAGCAGTCAAATTTTTCTTTCCTCTTGAAAAGCTAATTGTAGTTAAATTTTAAACAATAGTTCGATTATTGTTAAATTTTATATTAACTTAATCCAAAGTTTGACTATTTTTGTTTTGTAATACTTTTTGGAATGAAAAATATATTGATTATTGGAGCGGGTATGTCATCATCTTCTCTTATTCGTTACTTATTAGACAATTCAACAGCCTATAATTGGAACGTAAAAGTTGTTGACCAAAACTTTGATCTTGTAAAAATAAAAATCAATAATCATCCAAATGGTGAGGCGCTTTCCTTTAACGCTTTAGATGCCGTTGAAAGAAGACCTGAAATTGAAAAAGCTGATTTGGTAATCAGTATGTTGCCAGCTCGTTTTCACGTTGAAATTGCAAAAGATTGTATTGAGTTAAAGACTAATTTGATTACGCCTTCTTATATTTCACCGGAAATGAGAGCGCTTGATCAAGAAGCTAAAGATGCCGGTATCGTTATTATGAATGAAATAGGTGTTGATCCAGGAATCGATCACATGAGTGCAATGAAAATCATCGATCATATCAATTCAATTGGTGGAACAATTCATAGTTTTAAATCATATTGCGGTGGATTAATTGCTCCAGAATCAGATAACAATCCATGGAATTATAAGTTCACTTGGAATCCTAGAAATGTAGTTTTGGCTGGTCAGGGTTCTGCTGCTTGTTTAAAAGAAGAAAATCAATTTAAATATATTCCTTACAATCAAGTTTTTAATCGAATTGATCTAATGTCAATACCAGGTTATGGTCAATTTGAAGGATATGCAAATAGAGATTCATTATCTTATCGTAAAATTTACGGTTTACAAACGATTCCAACTATTTTCAGAGGAACATTGAGAAGACCAGGATATTGTAAAGCTTGGGATGTCTTTGTTCAATTAGGGTTGACAGATGATTCTTATAAAATGACAGAATCAGAAACGTTTACAGCTAGAGATTTTTTAAATGCATTCCTTCCGTTCAAAACAAATATTCCTGTTGAAGATAAGTTTTTATTAGTTGTTAAAAATGATCAAGAAATTTTTGACAAAGTAAAATGGCTTGGATTATTTGATGGTGAAACAGTTATCGGTTTCGAAAATGCTTCTCCAGCACAATTATTAGAAAAAATATTAGTCAACAAATGGACCTTAGAGCCACATGATAAAGACATGTTGGTAATGTTCCACGAATTCGTTTATGACTTACACAATGAACGTCACAAGATCAATTCATATATGGTGAATATTGGTGAAGATTGTGTTTATACTTCAATGAGTAACACGGTTGGACTACCAGCTGCTATTTGTGCTAAGATGATATTAAACGGAACAATCAATTTGACAGGTGTACAAATGCCTATTGCATCGGAAGTTTACAATCCAATTTTAGATGAATTAGAAGAAAATGGAATTACGTTCTTCGAAGAGGAAATGGTTTTAGAAAATCATCAATAATTTTAAAGATACTTAATCGGTTTTTTATATTTATCTATTTTTCAATTAGTTGCTAAATGCAATTAGTAAAAAATAACATTAATTTTGTGTTAAATATTTATTAAATAATTGTATATTCGTTCAGAAGCTAAATAACAATGAACTAAAACAAACAATCCAACTTTTGTTTGTTTAACAATATACAACTATGAAAAACTGTAATTTTTTATTACTACTAATTTCTTGTTTATATACATTAACAGGAATTTCTCAAACGAAAATTTTATTTGATGCTCGTAAAGCTGAAACTGCAAGTAATGCAGATTGGGTTATTGACGCAGATCAAAATAATTTGCTTTGGAATCCGAATGCAACTGTTTCAGGAACAACAAATGAATCGAATGCTCAACGTTTTCCAACTCCAGCTCAAAGCGGAATTACTGCGAATACATTAGAAACATTTTGGAAAGGAGCACTTTCAAATTGGGCGGTAGATTGTGTAAAATATGGTTATACGGTTGAATCACTGCCTTATAATGGTCAAATTACGTATGGAAACGCATCGAATCTTCAAGATTTAAGTAATTATAAAGTTTACATTGTTGTTGAGCCAAATATATTATTTACAACAGCTGAAAAGACAGCAATGATGCAATTTGTTCAACATGGAGGAGGTTTATTTTTAATTTCTGATCATACGGTAAGTGATAGAAACAATGATGGTAGTGATTCTCCAGACATTTGGAATGATTTTATTTCAAACAATGGTGTTTCAAACAATAGTTTAGGTTTTCAATTTGATTTAGCGAATATTTCCCAAACAAGTTCAAATGTGATTACTGCTGCAAGTGATAGTTTGCTTCATGGTCCTTTTGGAAATGTTACCCAAGTTCAACTTTCTAACGGTACAACTTTCACTTTAAATTCATCACAAAATGCAAGTGCAAAAGCAGTTATTTATACAACAGGCTCATCGCATGGGACAACAAATGCTTTATGTGTTTACTCAAGAGTAGGAAGTGGAAAAGTGGCAGCACTGGGAGATAGCTCAATTCCAGATGACGGAACAGGGGATGCGAATGATGTTTTATACAATGGATATACAGGTGATGCAAGTGGAAATCATCAAAAATTATTAATGAATATTACAATTTGGTTAGCAACTCAAGCACCAGCCCCGACCGCAAGTTACTCTGCAAGTGCTTCCAATATTTGTGCTGGACAAACAGTTACGTATACGAATTCGACTACTGGTAATCCTACTTCTTTTTCTTGGTCTTTTTCAGGAGGAAATCCTTCTACATCATCAGCTTCAAATCCTATAGTTACTTATTCAACTCCTGGTGTTTATTCAGTTTCTTTAGTTGCTACAAACAGTTCAGGTTCAAATACAATATCAAATACCAACTCAATTACAGTAAATGCAATCCCAAATGTTAATCCTATTTTAGGTTCAACTTCAGTTTGTGTTGGATCAATGACTTCACTTTCAACTACAACTCCTAATGGTATTTGGACTTCAAGTAATTTATCAAATGCTTCTATCAACTCAAATGGTGTGGTTTCAGGCATCGCAATTGGATCATCAACAATAACCTATACTGTTGCAACAAATGGATGTTCTAGTACTCAAACTGCTAATATTACAATAAATGCTTTGCCAATTGTTACTTTGTCAAATTTCCCTATTTTATGCCAAAATTCAGGAACATATAATTTGATTGAAGGATTGCCAACCGGAGGAACTTATTCTGGAGTAAATGTGAATGGATCAAATTTCCTTCCATTAGTCGTCGGTCAAAATACAATCAATTATTATTATTCAGACATAA
>CANGHX010000278.1 GCA_947453715.1 Flavobacteriales bacterium
ATTTGGATTCGAAGTTGTTTTATTATAAAATTGAGATACCGACTTTTTCATAACGATTGTATTTATACAATTAATTAATCGTAAATTTACAATAATAAATTATAAAAATGAAACTATTTTAGATTGCAGATTGATAGATTGCAGATTGGCAGATTCCAAATTCTTTATATAATGGATTTAAAATGTAATTGGTTTCAAGCCCTACTATTGTAGAAGGTACTTTTAAAGCAAAAAAATCTCTACTTTTAGCCAAATTCGAAAAAATCTCTGTTGTTTTTGAAGAATACGGATATTGATTCCATCTTTCAGGTAACTCTTCCAATTCGACAATGTCAAAGTTGTCAGGAAATTCAATTTTAGCTATCAAAATAGATTTAGGTAAATTTGCAATGTTTTCAGAATGCACATAATATTCTAAAAATGGAAACAAACTAAAAATTTAATAACCTTTAAAGTAAAATAAATAATCTTGTAAACTACGATTTGAATTAGATTATTACAGAATAGCATTGCAATTGAAAATTGATAGCCGAACAAATGTATTACTATTTACTAAAATTTACAATTAAAAATATGTCTAAAAATAAACCTTAAAACAATAATTCATCCCGCTAAAATCAACTCCATTCGTTAATAAAGTAATATTTACTAAACAAATGGAGTTCTAAAATAATTAGCAATCTGCAATCTGTGTGTAATCTGCAATCTGTAATCTACAATCTGTAATCTGTAATCTATAATCAAACCATTAAACTACCTCTATCACCCGTAAAGCATTAAACGTACCATTTTTCAAAGGATATTGAACTCCATTAACTTCTTGAAAAAACTCAATTTTCAAAAGAAAAATTTTGGTACCCGTTCCAATTGGTATTGCTGTTGGAGTCAAAGTAATAGTTGAAGCTGCAGAAGTGTATGCTAAGTTTTCAATGTTAGTTATTTTAAAATCAACTAAATTCGATGTGAAATTTAGATTTGCATATCCACCAGATAAACTAATATGCGTCGCCCCAGATGGGAAAGTTATATCCGAAGATGGAATTAAATTATCAATGGAAATTACACCCGTAGAAGTATTTAGTTGATAAGGTTTAAATAGAACACTACCCAATGCTGAATTAAGATTAAATTCAAAACCTTTTAATAATCCTTTACCACCAGAAGTAGAAATTCCAACACCAACATTTCGTTCCCCACGGATACTTGTAGAATCCATGTTTTTGATCTGACTCATTAGTTGGGTAACTCGAGGAACAATTCTACTATCCGAAGCATTCAATGATAGTGGGCGAAGATTAACACGAAACAATTTTCCTGCTTTAGCTGAATTTCCAAACTCAGCTCCATTCTCACGAGTACGAGCGAACTTTGGATCTTTAGCAATTCGAGCTTTACTTAAACTCGATTTCATTTTCACTAAACTCCCATCTTTTGTTCTATAAAAAGTTACATTATCCAATGTCCCACTAATTTTCAAAAAGCCTGTTTGTTTTGCCATTTTGTTTAAGATTAAATTTAAAAAATACAATGATTAATTTTAAAATTATCAAGTGTTAAACTGTGGCCATCAGTACACTAAATAAATTTTACAAATCAAATCTAAAGCACTAAAAACAACTTTCAAAATTCCGAATTCCGATAATGTATCTTTAAGTAGATTTATGCCGAAACTGCATATTTATTCTTATAATAATTGATCTTTTTTTGTAGCAAATAATTTTTCAACACTAAATAAACTTGAATTTGAACGAAAATTAAATTATCTATTCAGACAAAATGGAAAGACTAAGAACAGTATACGAAAAGTATGGGAATAGTATGGCGATAGTATTAAAACATATAAAAAAGAACAAATGTGATGAAATAAAATAATAGCTATAAATCAGCAATTAAATTGAACTAGTTTGAATCAAATTATATAAATTATTTAATCATACATGAGTTTTGAACAAGATTGTTGTTGGCTAATCCCTGAAAACGATACTTATAAACCTGTAAAAGTAACCGTCGAAAATGATTTTCAAATTTGGGGAATTGTGACCCATGTGATTAAAGCTTTTTAGTGGATCAACTAGATTGTGTGCTTTTTCTCTGTTAAAAGTTTAATTCAAGATAACATTACATATGCGTCACTACGAGGACTCGACTAGTAGATTGCTCTTTCTTTTTCGCTACAAATTTGAGTTTTATAGTAGATTAGGATTGCAAATCCAGCTCAGCGGAATACTAATTATTAACTAATAACTTTTCAACTAATAACTATAAACTCCCCCTAAGTCTTCCTCTTCTTCTTTTTAGCTGCAGGGAACAAAATGTTATTTAAAATCAAGCGGTATCCTGGAGAGTTTGGATGTAAACTTAAATCGGTTGGTGGATCCATTACTCGGTGTTCGTAATCTTCAGGATCGTGACCTCCATAGAACGTCCATGTTCCTTGACCTAATTCACCGTGAATGTAGCGAGCTGTTCCTAACGCTTTGTTTTCTCCTAGAATCAAAACATTCGATTTGATTAAATCCTTTTTGAAATCAGTCGTTTGCCCCATGAAACCATCAATCACATCTGTGTGACATTGTGTTAACATCGTTGGAACGACATCCCATTTTGCTGAAAACTCAAACAAGGTGAATTTATCAGTACTCTCCATTCGTTGGTGCAATTTCGTTCCATCGATATCGGAATATTCATATTCCATTGGATTTCGTTCTAATTTAAAATTTTCAAAAGCAAACGTATTCGCATAATCTAATTTCGATTGACAATTTGGATCCGATGGATCACCATCAAACATTGATTCACAAATATCTGTATTTCTTGCTGCTAAAGCGATATCAAAACTATCCGTTCCGCTACACATGGTAAACAAAAATCCACCACCCAAGACAAAATTCTGTATATTGGTTGCAACCGCTAATTTCATTTGAGAAACTTTATTAAAGCCTAATGATTTTGCATCTGCTTCCAATTGCGCTTGTTGTTGTTGATACCAAGGATACGTGTGGAATGAAGCATAAAACTTACCATATTGTCCTGTAAAATCCTCATGATGTAAATGCAACCAATCGTATTTGGGTAAATTCCCCATGATAATTGCTGAATCATAGATTTTTTCATACGGTATCTCAGCATATTCAAGCACCAAGGTTACTGCATCATCCCAAGGTTGTTTTCCCTTCGGTGTATAAACGGCAATTTTCGGAGCTTTTTCTAATTGAACAATTTCCATATTTGCCTCAGGACTTCCGATTTGTGAACGAATTGCATTTGCTTGTCCATCTGCAATTACCTCATAACGAACTCCTTTTACAATTAATTCTTCTTCAACTGCTTTTAAATGAGGTGTCATAAAAGAACCTCCTTTGTAATTCAAAAGCCATTCGATAACGATGTCATGTTCTAACATCCAAAATGCAACACCATACGCTTTCAAATGATTCGTTTGTGAATCATCCATCGGAATCAATATTTGTGAAGCATTTGCTTTTCCAAAA
>CANGHX010000279.1 GCA_947453715.1 Flavobacteriales bacterium
GCTTTTGCAATAACCACCGGACTAACACATAATCCAACAATCGGTTTCCCAACATTTACCAAATTAACTAATAGTAATTTAACTTCAGGTAAAATAGAGCCTTCAGGTCCATTAAATGCCCATTGGGTAAAATTTTTAGCACTTCCAAATCCACCAGGAATAACTAAACCATCAATATCTGCTGGTTGAACATCTTTGATATTTACAATTGCTCCTCGTGCGATTCGAGAAGCTTCAACCATCATATTTCTACTTTCCGGCATTTCTTCACCGGTAATATGGTTGATTACATGATGTTGAGGCGCATCTACTGAAATACAAATGTACTGTGCACCGATTTCATCCAGTGCTAACATTGTTAATACTGACTCTTGTATTTCAGCACCGTCATAAACACCACAACCTGAAAGTAAAATTCCTATTTTCATCACCTTATTCAAACGTATATTTTAATTTTTCTTTATATCCATCAAGCGCTAAGTAGATTTCACTTCCGCTTTCTTTTTTATAAGCTAATGCAGAAATGTCAAAATGTAAAACACGAGTAATCATTTTTTTACAATTGTCATTGTCAATTGAATGAAAAAGCTTAACAGCTCGAATCGCAGGCATAGATTTAGCGATTTGTTGACTTCCAATCAAATTAAAATTATGATTTCCACAGCCACCAGCATAAGAAACACTAATAAGCATTTTATTTCCAATAATTTGAACTGTATCAATTTTGATTGGATCACTTGATGCAGGAAATTCTCCTATAGTCGCTATCATTTCAGGATCTTTTGGGATTGTTGTAGATGAATTTGAAGAAGATGACGTTGCATTTTTTGTAGTTTTACAACTCACGATAAGTGCAAATGCAAAAAGGGTAAATAAGATTTTCATACTATTTTGTTTTGTCAGAATAAATCAAATATAATACCATTTATTTGATTTTGTTTCGAGATCTGAAGAATTAATGGGAATTAGTTTTATAACTTTCATAAAGAATTGTCTTATGATTGAATTATCATTAATTTTGTAGCATGAAAACAAAGACACTCAAAAAAAATAAAGTTAACGTTGTTACTTTAGGATGTTCTAAAAATATATTTGATTCAGAGGTTTTAATGTCGCAATTGAAAGCAAATCAATTTGATGTTGAACACGAATCAATGGAAGATGATGCAGAAATTGTAATTATTAATACATGTGGTTTTATTGATAATGCAAAACAAGAATCAATTGACACAATCATTCGTTACGCAGAAGCGAAAGCGGAAGGGTTGGTTAGTAAAGTATACGTTACAGGTTGTTTATCTGAAAGATATAAAGATGAATTGGAAAAAGAAATTCCAGAAGTGGATGCTTTTTTCGGGACAAGAGATTTACCGCGTTTATTAAAAACGTTAAAAGCAGATTACAAACATGAATTAGTAGGTGAACGTTTATTGACAACACCTTCTCATTATGCTTATTTTAAAATAGCAGAAGGTTGTGATCGTCCTTGTTCTTTTTGTGCAATTCCAATTATGCGTGGTAAACACGTTTCAACTCCAATTGATGAATTAGTAAATAGTGCTAAAAGTCTTGCAGCAAAAGGTGTTAAAGAATTAATGTTGATTGCTCAAGATTTAACTTACTACGGATTAGATATTTATAAAAAGAGAAATCTAGCTGAATTAGTTGATAAACTTTCGGAAGTAGAAGGAATTGAATGGATTCGTTTACATTATGCTTTCCCTGCTGGTTTTCCGATGGATGTATTAGATGTGATGAGCACTAAATCAAATGTTTGTAATTATTTAGATATGCCATTGCAACATGGTTCGACTAAAATTTTACAAGCAATGCGAAGAGGGATTACGCGTGAAAAAACAGAAGAATTAGTTAATGAAATTCGCGCGAAAGTTCCAAATATTGCTTTAAGAACAACCTTAATTGCTGGTTATCCAGGCGAAACAGAGGAAGATTTCCAAGAAATGTATGAGTTTGTTGAAAAAATGAGATTTGATCGTTTGGGAATTTTCTCTTATTCACATGAAGACAATACACATGCTTATAATTTTGAAGATGATGTTCCAGCTAATGTAAAAAAAGAACGTGCTGATAAAATAATGGAACTTCAAGCTGGAATTAGTTATGAATTGAATCAATTAAAAGTTGGTAAACAATTTAAAGTGCTTTTTGATAGAGTAGAAGGAGATTACTTTATCGGTAGAACAGAATTTGATTCACCGGAAGTTGATAATGAAGTATTGGTTTTGAAATCTGAAGGTTATTTAAGAATTGGAGATTTTGCTACAATTGAAATTACAAGTGCTGATCATTATGATTTATACGGCAAAATTGTAAATTAATAAAAAATAAAAAAAGGTGTTTGAGCGAAGTCGAAAACACCTTTTTTTGCTAAAACTTTTGATACATTAACCATTGAAATATTAAAGAATTTTCTACCTGTTAATTAAATCTTTTTCTTTATTACAATTCCTATTTTTAAAAGGTTGCTTGTAACTAACTGTTTGTTGTTATTTGGTAAAACGATTTATGTTTCGGGAATATTGCACAAAATAAATTTTATTTTTTTTTCATCTTCAGGCAACTCTTTGTTTTTTGAGATTGTAATTAGATCAAACAATAAAATTTTGAGTTATGAAAAGAAAGATTTTTTTAGCAAACTACTTCGGGTTATTAGGAATTACTTTAACCTTGCAATCATGTCAAGATGATCCAATTGTTCCAAACACATGTGGAAATACAAATTCAACTGATACAACTTGGGTGAATGGAAATACGTCAAATAATAACAATGGAGGGTCTACTGATTCAACGAATACGAATGGTGGCGGTAATGGTTCTGTTGATTCAACGGGTTGGGGTAACGGAAATGGTTCAGTAGATTCTACAAATTGGAATGGCGGAGGTTCTTCAAATCCTGGAGATTCAACATCAACTGGTGGAGGAAATGGAATTGATTCAACTAGTTTTGGTGGATAGTTTGAAATAGTTAATTTAACAAAATGAAAGTTGTCTTTTAATGAAGGCAACTTTCTATAAGCAACAAATATTTGGCAGCAAAAGAGATTTTAATAGACTTTGTGAAGGGCAAAAAAAAGGCCTTCGATGAACTCTATTCTCAATACGCTGGAGCAATGTATGGTGTTTGTTTACGATACACTCGTTGTGCTGATGATGCACAAGATGTTTTGCAAGAAGGCTTTATAAAGGTTTTCACCAATAAAAATCAATTTGATATTGAAAAACCATTTGGTGCTTGGGTAAAAACCATCATGATTCACGAAGCATTGAATTACATTAAAAGAAATTACAAATTCGTATTGTTTGAAAATGATTCAGAATTTGACCAAATACAAGAAAGTGAAGTTGAATTTTCAGACAAAGATGAATTAAAAAAGAAATTAATGACTATCTTGAACAAGTTACCAGATGGTTATAGAACAATTTTCAATTTGTACACAA
>CANGHX010000280.1 GCA_947453715.1 Flavobacteriales bacterium
AAAGGTTGGGTAAGAGCGTTTCGAAGCAATCGTTTTATTCAATTGACAGATGGTTCTACAATCAATACCTTACAAGCAGTGGTTGACTTCGAACAATTCGATGAAGCACTTTTGAAAAAAATTACTACTGCTGCTGCTCTTAGTTTAACAGGGACCTTGATTGAATCGCAAGGTTCAGGTCAAGCAGTGGAATTACAAGTTTCTTCTATTGAAATATTAGGAGAAGCAAATCCAGATGATGTACAAAAAACGGTAATGCAGCCTAAAAAACACAGTTTGGAGTTTTTGAGAGAACAAGCACATTTACGTTTTAGAACTAATACCTTTGGAGCAGTTTTCCGTATTCGTCATGCAGTGGCGTATGCGATTCATAAATTTTTTAACGACAAAGGATTCTTCTATTTACATACACCAATCATTACTGGTTCGGATGCGGAAGGAGCAGGGGAGATGTTCCGTGTTTCTACCTTAGATGCTAAAAATCCTCCGTTGACAGAAGATGGAGAAGTAGATTTTTCAAAAGAATTTTTTGGAAAACAAGTGAATTTAACGGTTTCAGGTCAATTAGAAGCGGAATTAGCTGCGTTGGCATTAGGACAGGTATATACGTTTGGACCCACATTCCGTGCAGAGAATTCGAATACATCGCGTCACTTGGCTGAATTCTGGATGGTAGAGCCAGAAGTTGCTTTCAATGACTTGAACGACAACATGGATTTGACCGAAGAATTTTTGAAGTATATCTGCAACTATATCATGGATAACTGCGCGGATGATTTGAAATTCTTAGACGATAGAGATAATACAGAGCAACAATCCAAACCACAAAATGAGCGCAACGAATTGCGTTTAACGGAGCGTTTACAATTTGTAGCGAACAATCCTTTCAAACGTATTACGTATACAGAAGCAATCGATCTATTATTAAATAGTGCGCATTACAAAAAGAAGAAATTCAAGTTTGATGTTGCTTGGGGTACCGATCTTCAAAGTGAGCACGAGCGTTTCTTGGTTGAAAAAGAATTCAAATGTCCAGTAATTATTACGGATTATCCAGCTTCTTTCAAAGCATTCTACATGCGTCAAAATGAAGATGGGAAAACAGTTGCCGCGATGGATGTATTGTTCCCAGGAATTGGTGAAATCGTAGGTGGTTCACAACGGGAAGAGCGTTTAGATATCTTATTGGAAAAATGTAAAGTATTCAACATCCACGAAGAAGAATTATGGTGGTATTTGGAAACACGTAAGTTTGGAACTGTTCCGCATGCAGGATTTGGTTTAGGGTTTGAGCGTATGGTCATGTTCGTAACTGGGATGTCTAACATTCGCGATGTAATTCCTTTCCCAAGAACACCACAAAACGCAGAGTTTTAAATATTGAGAAATAAACTATGGCCCTTAAACAACATCTTGCACAAAAGTTAGAGCAACGCCTCTCTCCGCAACAAATTCAGTTGATGAAATTGTTGCAAGTGCCAACGATGGAGTTAGAGCAACGAATTAAACAAGAGATTGAAGAAAATCCTGCGTTGGAAGAAGGCTCAGATAATGTTGAAGAAGATTACGACAACGAAGAGGATTATACCGAAGAATTAGACGCTTCGACAGACTTTGATTTGTCTGAATATATGGATGATGATAGTCCTGATTATAAAACACAAGTCAATAACCGATCTAACGACGATGAAGAATACTTTGTTCCACTTTCAGGTGAACAATCGTTTCAAGAAAAATTAATTGAGCAGTTACATCTCTTGGATTTAGACGATACCCAATTCAGTATTGCGGATATTATAATTGGTAACCTTGATGAATCTGGATATTTAAACCGAACAGTGTATGCTATTGTCGATGATTTGGCCTTTTCTGCAAATATTTATGTAACAGAAGAGCAAGTCGAAGAAGTATTAGCCCTGGTACAAGAATTGGATCCTGCTGGGGTCGGAGCGCGCGATTTGAGAGAATGTTTGTTGTTGCAATTGAAGCGTACACAATCTGGAGATATAACACGTTATACGGCGAAAAAGATTTTGGAAGATCATTTTGAAGAATTTATCAAAAAGCATTACGATAAAATTCAGCTGAAATTAGAAATTGAAGATCAAGATTTGAAGGAAGCAATCGATGAGATTTTAAAATTGAATCCCAAACCAGGTGGTTCGATGAAAGAGTCCGCGAAACCAATGCAACAAATCACACCTGATTTTACGGTTATTGAATTTGAAGGTAGGTTAGAATTATCAATACATGGACGTAATGCACCAGATTTAAAGTTAAGCCGTGAATACGAAAACATGTTACGTGGTTACTCGGAAGGAGCAAAAACTTCTAAGTCTGATAAAGAAGCTGTGAGTTTTGTGAAGCAAAAATTGGAAAATGCTAAGTGGTTTATCGATGCGATAAAGCAACGCCAAAATACCTTGTTTGTTACCATGACAGCGATTATGAATTACCAACGTGCTTTTTTCTTAACTGGTGACGAAACTAATTTACGTCCGATGATTTTGAAGGACATCGCCGAATTGGTGGGGTTGGATATTTCTACCGTTTCTCGTGTAGCGAATAGCAAGTATGTTCAAACGAACTATGGGATTTATTCCTTGAAGTATTTCTTCTCTGAATCCATGTCGAAAGATACAGGGGAAGAAGTTTCAACGCGCGAGGTTAAAAAGATCCTCTCAGAGGCGATTCAAGGCGAAGAAAAAAACAAACCTTTAACAGACGACAAACTAACGCTTATATTGCAAGAAAAAGGGTATAATATCGCAAGACGAACCGTTGCTAAATATCGCGAGCAATTAAATTATCCAGTTGCCCGACTTCGCAAAGAGTTATAGCCACATCTTTTTATCTTATATGCCTTATATGGTTTTATTACTCCCATCATGAAATTTCTTGCTAACCTAATCTCTTGGATTTTCCTTCCACTTTTCATGCCAGTTTATGCTTTGCTGTTAACGATGTATATTCCATCTTTAGAAGAAGGTTTTTTTCAAAATAATACCATTTATTTGTTAGACCCACGATTGAAGTTAGCTTTACTAGGTATTTTTTTTCTTTTTTCTTTTCTTGCACCAGCTATTTCCTTGGTGATTTTAAAACGTAATAATAAGATTTCCAATTTGGAGATCGATAACCGTTCGGAGCGTTCGATCCCAATTCTCGTGACGGCTATTTACAGTGCAATACTTGCTTGGTTTTTGATGGTAAAAACACCATCTGGAATTTTACCTCCTTCCGTTTATTTGTTGCCGGCAGGTGGAACGGTTGCAATTTTATTGGTATTGCTCATTACACGTTTTGATAAGATTAGTTTACATGCACTGGGTGTTGGTATGTTGATGGGCTTTTTGATTGCCTATTTCCAAACCCAGGCTCAATTTCAATTATGGATTTTATTGCTTGCTACTGTTGTTAGTGGTG
>CANGHX010000281.1 GCA_947453715.1 Flavobacteriales bacterium
AATTACATCAGGATTATCTATTAAATACATAGTCTCGCCCAAAAGAACAAAGTAATTGAAAACCAATTTTAACTTTTTTAATTCAATAAAAATTCCGTCAATTTCTATTTGACCTGAAATTTCATAAAATTTTTCCTTCATGTTCACATCCAGAATCAAATCCGATTCTAATCTTTTCAATTGAACAAGAACAATTGAACTTGAAGTTAAATTATCCGAAATACTTTCATTGTGGTAATACACTTCAAAATTACTTGGATTCTTTACGATAGCTTTCAAAGCATCAATATCAGAAACTCCAGAAAGGCGCATTCCTTCACTTTGAAATTTAGCCAACGCTGTAAAGAACTTAATTTCTTCTTGCTTTTCTGCCTTCCAAATTAAATCTACTGGATTCTTTTTTGTTATTGGATTTTTTGGTCTTCCATCTTTAGTTGCATTGGAAGTTACAAAGTCTACATAGATGTGATCGTAATAACGATGTTGCCCAATAATTACAAATTGCTTCGAAAAACTTTGCTGATAGGCTTCAATTGGTGTTAGAACTTCTTTTGGCTGAGGAAGTAATTGTTTTTCAAGTAGACTTGTCGTTTTTTGATTAATTGGGAGTAATTCCTTTATTTTTGAAAGAACATTTGCTCGTTTATACATTGAATCGTATTCCAATTCAAAAAAATCATCTAAGTTATTCTCCTCTTCTAATCCAAATTCTTTTGCTTTTTCATGAAAATATTCCTTTCTGAAAACCTCATCAAAAAACACACTAATCTCTTCTCTATCTTTAATGTTATACAATGCTTGCGCTTGATGTTCACACATTTTACGCTTAATTGAAGGACAACTACAATTTAAAAATAATTGATCATTTTCAAACTTGACATCTACAACATTGTTTCTCGGAAAACTATATGCATCCAGAAATGAAACATGATTGATTGAGATTTCATTCGGATAAAAATCTAAAAAACCTCGTTTTCGTTCACTTGGTAATTCCATGGAATGAACCATGATGTAAGTATTCGTAAGTTTTGGAAATTTAAACTTGTCAATTCGATACTCCGTTGGATGAACTCCATTTTCTCGATCTTCCCCATTCACTAATTCATCATCTGCTTTATGTAGCACGTGAACGATATGTTTACAGATTGGACCTTGATTAAACGAACAATTACAAGAAGCTTTTAAAACTTTTTTGGGAGAAAATTCAATTTTGACATCATAAATATCTGAACATTTAACCAACGCTGTAATTTCTGTTTCAGACATTGAAAAATCCTTGATTTCAGAATCTCTCCATTCACTTCTAGTTTTTTCTGAAGTATAATTGAGTACAAATGTTTCAAAGATTTTAGTTGTGAATGTCATTAATCAAAATTCATTTTAGAAATTATAAAATTAAGCAATATATCTTACTTAATTTTTGATCAAATGATATTCTTAAAATTACTTACTGAATAATCACTTTCGTTGATTTCTTTCTATTATTTCTATGAATAATTAAATAATAAACTCCTTTAGGAATTGAACCAAAAGTATTCATTTCATGATGGTGATTTGAAATTTTATCCGGTAATAATTCTTCTGAATGAAATATTTTCCCTGCTAAATCAACCAATTGAATTGTTAACGGTTCCTCATTCTTTAGATCATTTTCAGAAAAATGAATCTTGAAATTTCCGTTTTCAGATGGATTTGGAAAAACATTTAATTCAATTTCAATCATTTCATTTTCAACCGACTTAATTGTCGAATAAGTATACCTTCCATTAAAATCAACTTGTTTTAAACGATAGTATGAAATTCCCTCAACTATTTTTTCGTCTGTAAACAAATAATTAGAAGTCTGAGTTGAATTACCCTTTCCTTTAATTTGACCTATTTCATAAAAATCTTTTCCATTTTCTGATTTCTCAATTGAAAAATAATCATTGTTTGTTTCTGAAAAAGTTGTCCAAAACACATCTACTTGATTGTAATTCAATTCAGCATTAAAACTTGATAATTCAATAGGTAAAACAACAACTGAGGAAAAATGATAACCTAAAGTATAATATCCATCGTTTTGTATACTAACATTCGAAAATGAAACCATATCTCCTGAAACACTATTTGCAGTTGCAATTTCGGTCCAAGAAGTTCCTGTTGAATTTGAAGATCTATATAATAGAACATAATCGCCTGCTGCCCCCATCGAATTAACAGCCATACCACTATTTGAGACATCAAATTCAACGGTTCCATTTAATACTGAAGAAGTATTTGTCACGTCGAAATACCAAACTCTTTGCCATCTCGTATTGGACGTTCCTGTCATACCTGCAACATCTGTGGACATTTCACTATTATTAGTGGTATTATGACCAATTAACAAATAATCACCAACATCCAATCCTGAAGATGAAGTAATGCCTAAGCCTTTTGTTACAGAAGAAGAAAAACTAGTATTTGAACCTACAACTGATCCAGGCATTATTGTATCACTTCCTATTCCAGCCACATCTTTGTCAAAATTAATTGAGTTATTATCTCCAGCATATTTATCTTCTGAAGCAAGTGCAATATTGTATTTTGCTGATAAATAATTATTCACGATAATTCTAGAAGCTTTATTTAATGCTGTTCTATAACCTATAACTTCAGAAATGTAACCGCCAAAAGGTCTAGGGTCATTTAAATCCGTTGAACCTATAATTAATGGTGAATTATTATCCGGAACTGAAGCATTCGTTTCAGACGCTCTTACATCTAAATTATTTCCATTATATAATTTGGATCTAGAAGCAGGACTCAACGTTCCATCATATACAACATCAATTAAATAATTATTATTTACCGAATAAGTAGTCGTTCCATTGAATCGATTATCGTTTGTTTGAATGTCTACGTAAAATTTATTCGAAGTGTAGTAAAACAACATGAAGGATTGTTCTACTCCAACATTTGTTCGTTTAGATACAATCGATCTAGCGCCACCATCCAATGTTAGTGGCCTTGAAATTGTGAAAAAAGTATAACCCGATGTATAATCTAAAGATGAGGCATCTGCTCCAACTAACTTGTCGTTGGTTCCATTGTTATTATCAAAAAGAATTGCCGGATTTCCATTAATTACATTTGTAGTAAATATTGGTTGTTTATTTGATGTGGATTGAGAAACTGTATTTGAATTACCTGATTGATCGGTCCAATTTGAAACTGCTGTACCATTTGAAGTAGTATTTGTGCCAGCATCTGCTTTTAACCACAACATATTATTCGCACTCGTACCTACTCCACCTGGTCCTGTTTGACCAAAAGAGCAATAGTATACCGAAGTATATAGTAGTAGCAAGATAATAAACTTCATAATTACACAGAGAAAATAAATTCACTAAAAAGTAATAACTTTTGTTTTTACCAGTAAATAATAATAGCA
>CANGHX010000282.1 GCA_947453715.1 Flavobacteriales bacterium
GATGAAGATCACTTAGGAGATATGGATTTCAAAGTAACAGGAACTGCAAAAGGAATCACAGCTTGTCAAATGGATATTAAAGTAGATGGATTGTCATACGAAGTTTTAACTCAAGCGTTAAACCAAGCAAGAGCAGGAAGATTACATATTTTAGATAAAATTGTTGAGACGATTGCAACTCCAAATCCAGAATTAAAACCTCAAACTCCAAGAATTGAAATGTTGGTTGTTCCAAATGATATGATTGGTGCAATTATCGGACCTGGAGGAAAAATCATTCAAGGAATTCAAAAAGATACTGGAGCTACAATTTCTATTGAAGAATTAGAAACAGGTGAAGGTAAAGTACTTGTAATGTCAAATGATGGAGCAAGTATGAAAGCTGCATTGGATAGAATTAAATTAATCGCATTTCCTCCAACTGTTGAAGAAGGTGTTGAATACGAAGGAAAAGTTAAATCTATTCAAGCTTATGGATGTTTCGTTGAAATTTTACCAGGAACAGATGGCTTAATTCATATTTCTGAATTTGCTTGGGAAAAATTAGAAAAATTAGATGGTTTAGTAAAAGAAGGAGATATCGTTCGTTTTAAAGTAGTTGGTAAAGATATCAAAACTAAAAAATGGAAATTATCTCGTAAAGTTTTATTACCAAAACCAGAGAAAAAAGAAGAAGCGCAGGCTTAAAAATAATTTAGTAGATTGAAAATTAATTTGTTTTCAATCTACTAATAGTTTAATTTTGTAAAAAATAAAAATTATGGCAAGTAGAAAGTATATTAAAAAAGCGTTAAACAATATGGTATTTGATATCGTTGAAGAATGTTTTACAATTCAATTATTTGATGAAACTAAAACTGAAAAAACGAATGTTATCATCAATGAAGCTGCAGATTTTCAAGATGCCGTTTTAGCTGAAATTAGCAAAGCAAAAACAAAACAAGATTTTGCTCCAATCAATACTAAAATTGAAGAGTCAGCTTTAGAATTTATTAATAAATTAAATAGCTTGAATTAATTTTTATAAATTAATTTAAAATATTAAAAGCGGATGAATGTCCGCTTTTTTTTGTGTTATTTTTGTTCAAAAATATTTATTGTAAGTTCATGAAAGTAATTATTTCTCCAGCAAAGTCAATTGAATATAAGCCTATTAATATTGAAGTAGATTTTTCTATTCCTCATTTCATAAAAGAGACAGAGGTTTTGGCGAAGAAACTAAAAAAAGTTTCATCAAAGAAACTAAGTGAAATGATGCATATTTCAGTCGAACTTTCGGATTTAAATTTTCAACGCTATCAAAAGTGGGAAACTCCAAATGAAAAAAAGGAAAGTAATTTTCCATGTATAGCAGGTTTTAATGGTGAGGCTTTTAAAGGATTGAACGCATGGTCAATGTCTTCTGAATTATTGCAAAAGACAAATGAAAAATTACGTGTACTTTCTGGTTTGTATGGGATTTTAAAGCCATTAGACTTAATATATCCATATCGATTAGAAATGGGCACAAAATGGCAAATTAATCCATCTACTAAAGGTTTATATTCGTTTTGGGGGCATAAAATAGCAGATTATTTGAATAAAGATCTTTCAGAAAATGAAGAGCTAATTAATTTGGCTTCAACGGAATATTTTAAAGCTGTTGATTTGAAAAAGTTAAAAGCGAAAGTAATTACTCCGGTGTTTAAAGATTTTAAAAATGGGGAATATAAAACGATAATGATGTATGCAAAACATCAAAGAGGAGCAATGGCTCGTTATATTATTGAAAATGATTTAAAATCACCAGAAGAACTGAAATTATATAATGGTGATGGTTATTCATTTGACGTAAAAGCATCAACTGAAAAGGATTGGGTGTTTGTTAGATAAGATTATTGGTTGAAAATATTTATGTTAAAAGTTAATAGTTGAAAATCAACTATTAACTTTTAACATAAATATTTATTTTTTAACTCTTTCTACGTAAACACCAGTACGAGTATCGATTTTAATAATCTCACCCATATCGATAAATAATGGAACTTTAATTTCTGCTCCTGTAGCTATTGTAGCTGGTTTCATTGAATTTGTTGCAGTATCACCTTTAACACCTGGTTCAGTGTAAGTAACTTCAGAAATGATGTGCATTGGTAACTCTACAACTAAAGGAAGTTCTTCATCAGCATGAAATAAAATATTACAAGTCATTCCTTCTAATAAGAAACCTGGTTTTTCAATCATTTTCCCTGGTATATCAACTTGTTCAAATGATTCATTATTCATAAAGATAAAGTTTTCACCTTCTTGATATAAATATTGATATTCTCTGTTTTCAATACGAACTGTTTCAATTTTATGACCTGCTGAAAAAGTATTATCAAGTACTTTTCCTGTCTCAATTTGACGCATTTTTGTACGAACGAAAGCTGGACCTTTTCCAGGTTTTACGTGTTGAAATTCAATTATTTGAAATAATTTCTCATTGTGTTTTATACACAATCCATTTTTTATATCCGCTGTTGTTGCCATGCTATTTTTTAAAAGTGATGCAAAGATATGGAAATTCAGTAAAAGTCTAAACTTTAAAACGAAAAAAAGAGATAATTCAATTGAAATTGATTAAATTTAATCTGTAAAATAAAGAATCATGAAAGAATATTGGGAAAGTTTAAATACAGCTAAAAGAATCAAATTAATTTCATCAATAATTTCAATCATTTTGATTGTTATTTTTTCATTTCAAAATTGGGACAAAAGTGAGGTGAATTTCATCTTTTTTTCATTAAAAGTACCAGTAACATTAATTATTTTTGCTGCAATGGCTTCAGGATATTTTATTTCGTCTTTATATAATTTTAGTTATATAAAAAAGAAAGATAAAGAAATTACCGACCTCAAATCAAAAATTAATGCTTTAATTAAAGATAAAGGCGATTCTTTATAAATTTCAAATTATTCGTTATCATTATTCTTGAAATTGTTACTTTTGTACCAGAGGTACATCTACAAAGTTAGAGCAGTGACCTTATTCCGAAAGGGAGCCCATGCAGATTATCTTGAAGCTAACAATTTTGACAATAAAGGGAGTCTTTATTAACCAATGGCGGGCCGAGCCTTAGTAATAAGAATTGATTTATCAATCATCGGATTACAGCGGTTAGTGGTTACCTTAAACGTGTTTTCTGAGCTTCGGAAAACCCAACTGCATGGGTTATTTATACTAAATAGATTTTTTATTCGTTTGATTTAAAAATAGATAGTATGAAAACAATCATAAAGCTTATTTTTTTATCATCAATACTGATGTTTACTTCTTGTGGAAGTTCTAAAAATAGAAAGTGTAACGGAAAAAAAGCAATTCAAACCCCAATGGGTAAAATGTA
>CANGHX010000283.1 GCA_947453715.1 Flavobacteriales bacterium
ATGTGGTCGAAATAACACATGATTTTGACGATGTTCAATACCGAATCAGGGCAATCGATTTTGATCAGCAATGTTATGAAGGGAAACGAAAAATATATTTACCTCAATTTTACAAAGAGAATAATCCGTTGGTGAAATTAGTGACTGAATTGTTGAATCCTCAAACTATCAATCAATATCAAATAGAAGAACGTTCGAGAATTGCTAGAAGAATCAAACATTCTCGCTATGTTTTGAAAGATTTGTTTGATACAATGATGAAGGAAGAACTCTCGACCAAAAAGAAAATCGACGAATTGAAAAAGGAATTAGCTCAATTTCACAATGATCAGCGTTATTTGAAATACAACAATATGGCGAGTGTTTTGAAATTGCATTTGGTTTCGTTGAGGAAACATTTGAAGTAGTTGGCGTAAATAAAAAATATTATTTTTGCTCAACCCAATTTAACTAATTAAATTTTCAATGAAAAACTTTCCTTTTTTTCTATTAATTATTATTTCATCTTTCTCTCTCTCTCAACAGCAAGTTGTGAAAATTGACAATCTTGCTATCAATGATTTGAACAATTTTGAAGGTTATTTAGCAATTGATTCAGTATTAAAAAATAAGAAATATGTTTTCTTAGGAGAAAGTGCACATAGTGCTGAGGAATATATCACTGCGAAACATAAGATGATTAAATATCTCCATGAAAAACATGGGTTTAATATAGTTGTCTTTGAAAGTGGACTTTCTGATTGTTATTATGGTAATAAGCATAAATGTGAAAATGATAGTTTGTGGTTGATGACACATTCAATTTATGGAATATGGTTTTCAAAGTCTACTTTATTGATGTTAAATGATTTTAAAAAGGATAATATCTCAATAGGAGGTTTTGATTTTCAGAGTTCTTCACGAGATCAAGCATCTTCAAGATTTATTTTAGAATTGAAGAATATTGATACGTCATTATTGTCTGAGACGTTTAAGTGGGATAAATTTTTAATGAATTTAAGATTACCTGAGAAAGTGGATTCCAATAAATTGAGAGTTTTAAATGATTCATTAGCTATTTGTAGAAATATTTTGAATAAGAATTACAATTATATAGATTCTATCTATAAAAACAAGCAAATGAAAAATATAGATGATCGTTATGTTTCGAGGATTATTTTGAATAAGTTATTTTTTCTTTCAGTTTGTGACGATCGAAAAAAGTGGTTGGCATTTCGTGATTCAGTCATGTCATCGAATATGCAGTGGTTTTGTGATACCTTATTTCCTAATGAAAAAATTATATTTTGGGGAGCAAATGATCATATTGCAAGAGAAAAGTCAACTTTTAGTAGTAATTATTTTGCTGGTGCGGTTTTGCCTGAAAGAATAAAATCTCAAAGTTATTACATTGGTTTGTATGCACTTTCTGGTGAAATTTACTCTTGGAAATCTGGTAAATTCGAAATGGGAAAACTGAATAAATCAAGTTTAGAAGTTCGAACGCATAATTATTTTAATTCAGATAATGATGTGTTTTTAGATTTTAGTGAAGCTAGCAAACAAAAAGATTTTCGATGGTTAAATAAAAAGACCATTAGCTATGTTTGGGGAAATATTCCTGTTAAAATTGTTCCAGCTAAAAATTATGATGGGATGATATTAATTAATAAGTTGAGTGTGATTCATTAATTCAATAACCCAGCACTCCATTGTAAAGCAGCTACTGTTTTGTAATATTTTGTTTTGATTTCGATTAATTTTTCAAGAGCTTCTAAAGCTTTGTTTTGACGACTATTAATGACAAATAAAGAGCTTTCACCATTTGCAAAGCGAATTTCTTCAGCATTAACCAATTGCTGGTAATTTGCATAGTTTTTTGTTTGCAATTCAATCTGTTTATTCAAGTTTTCTAATTCATTGAAATAGCTTTTCACTTTCAATTCAATTTGCAAACGTTTTTGATTTTGATCTAATTGCGTTTCTTGAATTTTTAGATTCACTTTTTTGAATTCTCCTCTGCCTTGAAATAAAGCCAAAGGAACCTCCATTTTAATTCCGTATTGAAAGTTATTCATCAAAAGGGGAGTGGTAGCTGTTTGATACAAATCATAGCCTTTTCCTAACTGGTTGTATCTCAAATCAATCTTTGGCAGTAATTCCTGTTTTTTCAATCTTTTTTCGATGGCCAACGAATTTAATTTGTAGTCGTACATTAACAATTGCGGATGACTTGCTTTTGCTTTTTCTACTAATTCCGTTAAATTGAATGAATATTGACTCATCATTTTTTCATCTTGCCAACCTGATTGAGGGATTATAGTTTCAGGCAGATTAAATGGCGTATCATTTTCAGTCCAAAGAAAAGCAGAAAGACTTAACCCTGCATTTTGAAATTCTAACCAATATTTATTGAGTTCATATTCGTTGCTTTGTAATTGGGTTAAAGCTTCAACTGTGTCAATCGCAGGACGTTCACCGTTTATAAATGATTTTTTTGTAAGGTCTAAACGTTTTTGGCTAATAACTAAATTTTGTTTGATTACTTCGTAGATTTGATAAGCTTTCACCCATGCCCAATAATTTTCCATTGCTTCCATCAATAAATCGTTCAGGATTGCTTTTTGATCATTGATCGCAAGTGAATTAAATACTTTTGCTTGTTTTAAAGCAGCTCTTCTTTTGTCAAATAATAAGTTTTTTGCTAAAGGAATACTTATACCGACGTAACTTGTTTTTCCAACTGTTTCACTTGGGTCGTATCTTTCTCCAGAAAGACTTTCTAACCCACCAGAAACTTCAATTCCGAACCAAGTTGGAATTTTAATTTCAGGAGAATTGTAGTTGTAATAATTTTTCCCATCAAAAGTTTTATTAGCTGAATAGTTATTAAAAATAGGTTCAAAACCTGATTTTGAAATAATAATGTCTGCTTCTGATTTCTTTATTTGAATCGTAGCTTGTTTTGCAATCGGATGATATTGACGAACAATAGCTAATACTTGTTCAGCATTTAAAGTTTGTTCGATCTTTTGAGAAAAACTCATTACTGAAACGAAAAGTATGCTTAAACTATAAAGTAGATTTTTCATATCATTCGGATTATATGTGTTCAATTATTTCTTTGTCTTTTTTAGAACTCTTTTCCATTTCGTAATAATCTGGAGGGAATGCATTTATGTTTCGCCATAATTCATACCAGATTGGAACATCGTGTAATAAAATGATTCCTTGCGATCCACTTCCTAATTTTAATTGTTTAGGCCATTTACGATCTGTTGAATCTTCCTCTACAAGAACTCTAAATAAACCATTTGGACTAATCGTGTTTTCATAGGCAATAATTTTACCTCCAAATGTTCCGTA
>CANGHX010000284.1 GCA_947453715.1 Flavobacteriales bacterium
GCACGACGTTTACTTCGTAAGATGGATCGCGAATTCCCAATTGATGATTCTAAATTCTTTATTTTAAATAAAAAAACACCAACTGACGAGTTATATAAAATGTTAAAGCCTGTTTTAAATGGCGAAACAATGGCTGTAATATCAGATGCAGGTTGTCCTGGAGTTGCTGATCCAGGAGCTGAATTGGTTGCTTTGGCTCATGAACACGAAGTTGAAGTTTTACCATTAGTTGGACCTTCCTCTATTCTTTTAGGTTTAATGGGAAGTGGTTTCAGCGGACAGCAGTTTACATTTCACGGTTATTTACCAAAAGAACGTAAAGACCGAGTTAAAAAAATGAAAGATTTCGAAGGAGATACTCGTAGAACAGGTACTACGCATATCTTTATGGACACTCCTTTTAGAAATATGAATGTATTAGATGATTTATTAAACGAATTATCTGATCAAACGAAATTATGTATTGCTCATAATCTAACAATCCCTGGTGGCTCAGTAAAAACTCACTCTATTTCTGAATGGAGAGAAAAAGCATATGATTTAGAAAAAAATCCAACGATGTTTTTGATTGGAACAAGTCAGGCGAAAGGATAGGGAAATTTTGAATTTTAGATTTTGAATTATGTATTTTGAATTATGTATTTACAATTCAAAATCTAAAATTTATAATTAAACATATACAAAATAGTTCAAAATTATTTCCGTTGAATTAATCCATAGAAATCTGCTTTGTATGTTTCGGAAATCGGAATTAATTCATTTTTTATCTTCACTCTATCTCTTTCTATATTTTCAATGTGATTGATATTGATCATATAAGATTTGTGAACACGACATATTTTATTTTTAGGTAATCTTATTTCAAATTCTTTAAAAGTTTCCAAGGTCATTATCTTTTTTTGAAGCGTATGAATTCGTCGGTAATCCCGCATCCCTTCAATAAATAAAATATCATCTATCTCAATACGTTCTAAACGATACTCTGTTTTAATAAAAATGAATCCCGAATCATTTAATACTTCTGGATTAGATTCAACTTTCATTTCACTCTTCACTCTTTCAACAGCTTGAATAAAACGATCTAAAGTAAAAGGCTTTAACAAATAATCTGTCACTTTTAAATCAAAACCTTTAATGGCATACTCAGGATAGGCAGTAGTGATAATTATCTTCACTTGATGATTTAATGCTTCCGCTAATTGAATCCCATTAAACTCTCCGATATTGATATCTAAAAATATTAAATCAATTAGATTTTGTTTTACAAAAAATAAGGCATCCACACCATTTTCAAAAGTATCTACCAACTCTAAAAATGGAATTTTAGCAACATAACCTTTAACTCGTTCAAGAGCTAAAGGTTCATCTTCAATTATAATACACTTTATTTTATTCATAAATCAAGTTCTAATAATACAGAAAAATAGATTTCATCTTTAGATATTGTTAATTTATGATCCGGATAAAGTAAACCTATTCTTTTCTGAATCAAATCATTTCCTAACCCATTCGACTCAATTGTTTTTGCAGTAGAAATTGAATAGCGATTTTTACAAATAAATTTCAATTTTCCATTCAATAATTCAAGTTGAATAATTACAGCTTTCTCTGATTTAAACGTTTCTGAGTATTTAAAAGCATTTTCTATAAATGGAATAAACAACATTGGAGCAATCAATTGATTTTCATTATCTAATTGTTTTGAAAACTGAACATATTGACCATTTGAAGAACGAATACGTTGTAATTCAATATATTTCTCAATATAAGTCAATTCCTTCGATAACGCTATCTTTTCATTTTTTGTTTCAAACAACATAAAACGCATGATATCAGATAATTTATTCAAAAAAGCTGATGCCTTATCTGCATCTTTATGAATCAAAACATCAATATTATTGATCGAGTTAAATAAAAAATGTGGATCTAATTGCGATTTCACTAAAGCTAATTCCATCTGATGATTTTGTTCTTGTAAGGCTTTTTTTTCATTCACTTCTGAAAACCACTTCACAAAACCTTTTATTATTATTCCCATGATGGCATTTAATAAACCAACAATACATGTTACAAAAAGTAAAAGTTCAAACAAAGTAGCTAATTCTATTGGTTGAAAAACTGGATCAATTAAATGGATAGTTAATACTATTAGAGAATTTACAACCACAGAAATGAAAACAGATGCAAGTACACTCAAAACAAGTTTCCAATTTTTATTGATAAAATACTTAAAAACAATAAAATAAGTTAGTAAATAACTAATTAGTGCTGGAATAAAGTAAGAAACAATTGAAAACACTTTTAACTGTTTCACTTTTAGTACTTCAACAGCTGTAAATTGTGTAAATTTTTCCTCCATAAAAATCATTCCCATTAGTAGAGAAATTACAAGTACACCAATGATTGAATAAAATAACCAATAACAAAAGTGTAATAAAAAGACATTCGATTTTTTCATAATTCAATTTTTAAGATTAATAATGAGACAAACCTCATCAATATTAATCATTTCAAAAATTTTACTTTGCAAGATAACTTCATTTCTCTGCAAAATGAAGAATTCTATCTGCAAAATCTAAGTTTAGATGAAAATGTACAAATAAATATTAATTGTCTTTTTTTCGTGTTGTCTTGACTCTTAAAGTCTATTGAAAAAAGTCTAACTTCTAATATCTAAGAGCGAAGCGATTCTAATATCTAATTTCCCTATATTTGTAACCATGCAACGCTATTATTTCGAAATCTCGTACAATGGAACTCCTTATTCTGGCTGGCAACGTCAACCGAAAGATAAATCTGTTCAGGAAGAAATTGAAAAATGCTTTAGTAAATTGAATTCTAATCAACCGATTGAAATTGTAGGTTGTGGTAGAACAGACACTGGCGTTCATGCGCATCATTATATTTTTCATGTGGAGCTGCCTGAGTATTTCAATGTAGAAAATATTGTCGCGAAAATGAATCGAATGCTGCCATTTTCAATTGCGGTCCAAAATTGTTTTCCTGTATCGCAAGATGATCATGCAAGATTTAGTGCAAAAGCAAGAACCTATCGTTATTTTATTAATTTCAAAAAAGACCCTTTCAAACAAGATCAAAGTCTTTACATACCTAATGCGATTGATTTCGATAAAATGAATGAAGCTGCAAAACTATTAATTGGCACAAAAGATTTTACTTCTTTTTCGAAATTACATACGGATGTAAAGACAAACATCTGTACTGTTACAAAAGCAGTTTGGGTAAAAATGGATAAAGACAATGCCTATTTTGAAATAACCGCTAATCGCTTTTTAAGAAATATGGTTAGAGC
>CANGHX010000285.1 GCA_947453715.1 Flavobacteriales bacterium
CCATCTCCATAATAGATATTGGTATTCTTTTTTTCTAAATTCCCATTTTCAATTTTGTATTTTAAATAAAGTTGTCCATTGTCATAATATTTCTCATATTCTAAGTATTTGAAATAAGCATTTTCACCATCAGGTTTTACAATATGATCTTCGAAATAATCTATAAAATTTTCATCAGAATTTTCAATTGGTGTTATACTCAAATTGTAACTTGATATAAATACTCCATCAATCATCCCATAAGGACCACCAGTATTACAATCAAAATTTCCCCATTCAACTTTTTCAGATATTGGCGTTTTTTGGTCGTTGACATAGAATCTTTCAATCAATTTCATTTCTTTTATCCCAACCTCATTTTTTAGATAAACGGGTTTAAAATATTTCCATTCTCCAATTTTTTCATTGTTCTTATACGCCCCTTCAATTTGAATTGAATCACCATTTTTAAATTCATATTGCCCCTCTTTTTTTCCATGGATAAATTGTATTCTTTCAGTTACATATTTGTTACTTTTCAATTCAAACCCATTTTTTAAACCTTGCAGATAAGTGCAGCTATGATTAATACTTACTTTAATTTCTGGTTTAATATTTTTTTTTCTTTTTTTTCTCGTCGAATTCGGAAGAACATCTTCAATAAATATAAATTCATAAAACAACTTCCATTCGCCTTCTCTATTTTTATCTTTATATAAGCCTTTTTTATATAATCTTTGGTCGATTGGTGAGAACCAATAACTCATCCCATTCAATTGATTATTTCTTATTTCAAAAATGCTTGCAATTTGCTTAGTCAGAAAAGTTGAACTTTCATTTTTAGAATAACTAAAATCATCATAATACATAACGTATTTACCATCTTTTAAATCCTGTAAAGCTGGAATTATGTTACTATTGAATCCAATTTTTGAATCAGGATTAAATAATAATTCAATTATATTATTGTAAGTTGAAATATGATGATCACTGTAATCAAAATCTTCATATAAATGTTCTTGATTTATTTCGACCTTAATAGGATATTCAATAAAATCATCACCCAAATAATTTTCTATTTTAAGAGAATCTTGAGCGCTACTTGAAAACTTTAAAAAAATAAAAATCAATGCAAGGTGTAACAGGTTAAATTTTTTCATTGCCATATAAGTTTTTGAATATTATAATCGAAAAAAAATAAAAAGTAACACTACGAATAAGTTCTTATTAATTAGTTCGCTAAAACAACATTAAAACCAGCATCCAATTCAAACTTCCCTGTTTGAGGTTCAGGATTTCCAGGGATTAATAATCCTTTGATTTGGCCTGTTTTTCCTTTTTGGATTAAATCTAATAATTGAGATTCAGTTAATTTTTTTCCTAATAACTCGAATGGAATTTTGAAACCACATTCTTTGAAGTTCGAACAACCTAGTGCGGCTTTTCCTTTCATTAATTTGGCGGCTTTACATTTTGGGCAATCCAACGAATCTAATTCAATTTTTTCTTTTGGTTTTCTAGGAGCTCTTTCTGCTTTTGGTTTTTCAACGACTGTCCCCTCAGGAATGATTTGAATTACACGGCGGTGCGAATTGAAAATTACATCGTCTGTTAATTCTCTTACCATTTGAAATAATTCTTGTTTGAATACATCTAATTGGTATTCTCCCTTTTCGATCAAACGTAATTTACGCTCCCAATCTCCCGTTAATTCTGCACTTTTTAATAACTCACTTTGAATGGTGTCAATTAAATCCATACCCGTTGGAGTGGCTACAATATTTTTCTTTTTACGTTCGATGTAACGTCTTCGAAACAAAGTCTCGATGATATTTGCACGTGTAGAAGGACGTCCGATTCCGTTGTCTTTCAATAACTCACGCATTTCTTCATCATCTACCTGTTTACCTGCCGTTTCCATTGCTCGTAACAACGTTGCTTCTGTGTATGGTTTTGGAGGAGTAGTTTTTCCTTGGTGAACATAAGGTTCATGAGGGCCTTTTTCTCCTTCATCGAAATGCGGCATGATCCGTTCTTCGTCAGCCGTTTCTTTTTTTGTTGTTTCGTCAGCGTATACGGCTCTCCAACCTGGTTCGATGATTTGTTTTCCTGTTGCTTTGAACTCCAATTTCTCCACTTGACCTAAAACGGTTGTATTCGAAACTTTACATTCAGGATAAAAAACTGCGATAAAACGTTTCGCAATTAAATCATATACTTGATTTTCAGCAGGCGAAATACCAGAAGGAACAATTCCTGTTGGTATAATCGCGTGGTGATCTGTTACTTTTTTATCGTCGAAAACGGCTTTTGATTTTGGAATTGGTTTCTGCATCAAAGGTTCAATCAGACGAGAATAATACTTCATTCCATTTAAAACCGCAGGAATTTTCGGGTGTAAATCTTCAGAAAGATAAGTGGTATCAACCCTTGGATAGGTTACAAACTTTTTCTCGTATAAATTCTGAATGTGTTTCAACGTATCATCAGCAGAGAATCCAAATTTCCGATTGGCTTCAACCTGCAAGGCTGTTAAGTCAAACAATCTTGGATTTCCCTCTTTTCCTTCTTTTTGTTCGAAGGAAGTGATTTCGAAATCTTTTCCTTGAATATATTCTAAACCTTTTTGTGCTTTATCAGCCGATTTCAAACGGTCTATTTGACACAAAAATTCGGTATCTCTGTATTTTGTTTTAAGTTCCCAATAATCTTCGCCACGGAATGCATCAATTTCTTTTTGACGTTGAACGATCATCGCCAAGGTTGGTGTTTGAACCCTTCCGATAGAAAGTGTTACTTTTCCTTGTCCAAATTTTTTCGTGAATAAACGTGTTGCATTGATTCCCAACATCCAGTCTCCGATGGCACGGGCACTACCTGCAGCGTATAAATTATCGTATTGCTTTGATTCTTTTAATTTTTCAAAACCTTCACGAATTGCTTCTTCAGTCAAAGACGAAATCCATAAACGCTTGATAGGAACTTTGCATTTTGCTTTTAGTAAAACCCATCGTTGGATTAATTCTCCCTCTTGCCCAGCATCCCCGCAGTTGATCACCTCAGTACAGTTTTCAACTAAGCGTTCAATCGTAGTAAATTGTTTTTTAACTCCTGAATCTTCTATGACTTTGATTCCGAAATTGGCAGGAATAATTGGCAAATCTTCTAATTTCCAATACTTCCATTTTTCGTTGTAATCGTGAGGTTCTTTTAAGGTGCAAAGATGTCCAAAAGTCCATGTTACTCGATATCCGTTACCTTCATAGTAACCATCAAAACGCTGTTTGGCGCCTATAATTTCAGCGATATCTTTTGCAACACTTGGCTTTTCG
>CANGHX010000286.1 GCA_947453715.1 Flavobacteriales bacterium
AATATCACTTCGGTTTTAGTTCACGGAGGACGACGAACAGAGTTTGAAAAAATTAAATAATAAATCAAGTCGGGCGACACCGACAATAAATTAAATAAACAACAAATTAAAAACATGTATTATGAATAAAGTACTTTTTTGCATCTCAATTATCATTTCATCATTTACTTTCTCTCAAACTAATATTAATGAATTAGATAGATTGAATGGAGTTTGGATTACAAAAAAATCAAAAGAAAAATTTACTGGAACATTTGTCGAATATTTTCCAAGCGGAAAAAAAATGGGAACTTGTGATATAAAGGACGGAATACCTGATGGTCAAAGAATAATTTATTTTGAAAATGGAAATATGAGTCAAGATAAAATGTTTAAAAAAGGAGTTTACGAAGGTAAAAACATTGAATATTTTGAAAATGGTAAAATAAAACAAGAAGGAATTATGAAATCTGGAAAATCAGATGGAGTATGGAAAATATATTATGAAAATGGAAATTTACAAGCAATTTTAACATTTGTAAACGGTGAAGAAAAAGGTGATTATTTTCAGTATGACCAAAATGGAAAATTAGTTGCTCAATATTATATCGTTGATGGAAAAGAAACTTATTCTAAAGAATTTTTAGATTTAAACAGTAAAGGTCTTGATTTACAACAAAAAGGGAAATTCAAAGAAGCGATTGTTTTGTACGATAAAGCGATTTTAAGTAATCCAACTGTTGCTAAAACTTATTATAATAGAGGTGCTTGTAAAGCAAATTCATTTGACTTTGAAGGTGCGATTAAAGATTATGATAAAGTAATAGAAATTGATAGTGAATACAAGGAAGCATATAGAAATAGAGGCATTGCAAAAATTAATATTTTAAATACTACAAAAGCCAATGCAGGTGATAAACTAACACCTGAACAAACTAAAAGTGCATGTGAAGATTTTAATAAAGCTGCTCAGTTAGGAGATAAATCTGTCGATAATGAAGATATGATTTATTTATACTGCAAAAAGAAAAAATAGTAGTCAACTATAAAACGATGAAATCAAGAAACGAGTTAACTCAGACAAACAATGTAGGTCACACTTGAAAAAACCAGCGCCCAACAGGTGTTTGGCGCCAACGGGCTGAAACGTACTGTACCTGTTAGCCCGCTGACGCCAAGCACCAAAACGTTGGGCGCAACCGCTCGACAAGAATCTCGCTTCGAACTAAAGAACTTTTTAAAATGAAAATAAGCAACTTCGAAAAAAAATAATCATAAATGGAAGAACTAAAGAAAAATGAAATTAAGCTTGAAATAAAAAGATCTAAACCTCCTTATTTACTTGGACTACTTGGACTAATACCATTAGTTGGTTTTTTTGTTGGAATTGGATTGATTTTATATGGAATTCTTAAGTACAAGGATAAAAAATTAATCATGATAGGTACTTTTTGTGTATTATTTACTGTAATAGTTTATTCATCATTGTTTTACATCAGTAAAAAATCTGATTTTGGAAAAAAAGGTTGGACAGAACTTTCTCAAAACATTCTTAATTCCTTAATAAAAGAAGTTGAATTTTATAAGATTGAAAATGGTTTTTATCCAGAAAATATAAATCAATTAGAAAAAAATAATCAAGCAGTATTTATTAACGACCCAATTCAAAGTTCTCAAAACAGAAAAACAACATTATTCTACTATAAAAAAATAAATGAAAATTATTTGCTTTTTTCTTTAGGTTTTGATGGGAAACCAAATACAAAAGATGACATTTATCCTCAAGTTTTGGGAAAAAAAGGCAGAATTGGTTGGATAAGACAAGAATGATGAAAACTGTGTACTCACGGCAGCGCCCAACAGGTGTTAGGCAACAACGGGCGAAAAGTACTGTGCCTGTTAGCCCGCTGTCGCCTAGCACCAAAACGTTATATGCAATTGTGACGAACAAACTTAAATTCAAAATGAAAAATATCGATTCAGTAATAATTCAATTTTACAAATTCATCAATGAGGACATGAATAATGAATCATTTGAAAAATGGATTTACGATAACAAAGAACTTGAGGGAATTTTTCAAAAAGACCTTTATCTTGATATTATTTCATTTAATTACAAAAGTCATGATTCTCGGACGTTTATTAAATCAATAGTCAAAAAGCAATTTAATTGGAACGAATTCGAGAAATGGAGGACAATTGAATTGTTAGAAAAAATATTGTCATGTGAAATTGAATTCGTTTTGTCAACTAGGAAACTTAGACAACTATACAAAGAACAGGAAAATGAGATAAAAATTCCTTATATTTCTATAGAATTAGGTATTGGATATGAAAGCTGTCTTGATAAATTTCCAGTTGAAACAGAATATCATTTATGGAATAAAGAAACTCTAAAAAAACAACTTGATTATGTTGAGAATTATAGAGAAGACTTTATGAAAATTGTTCAAAATGAATTGAATAACATAAAACATTAGGGAAAATTAACAACAGCATATAACAGGTGTTAGGCAACAACGGGCGAAAAGTACTGTACCTGTTAGCCCGCTGTCGCCTAGCACCAAAACGTTATAGCCAATTGAAACAAAAATCTCATTCTAAAAAAAAACAAATTGACAACTAAATTATATTATCTCTTAATTTTTCTTTTTGCGACATCATGTGTTAGTGAAAAAGAATTGTTGAATTATGTAGAACCTCAAAGTATTATAAAAAACATTGAAATCAATAACAACTATTCAAATGTCAATTTAAATAAAAATGCTTATCAAAATTTAAATGAAATATTAGAGTACCATTATAAACATAGAATTTTTAGTAATCTAAATAGAAATAAACTTGCTGACAGCGTAAATGTAAATATTGTATATAATGGTAGGGACAGTTTAAAAGTTTCTTACCTTGACTCTAATGAAATAATCAGTTTTCATCTAAAAGTTATAAACAAAGGAAAATATTTAACTTTTAAACGTAAATTTAAGTTAATTCCTATCCCATTGTTGTTCTGTTACTATTGGAATGAAAAAACAATAATTTATATTGACAATAATGACAACTTGAATTTCTTGAGCGGACAAAATCAATTTATTTGGATATTTATAACGGGAGGAGACAGAAATATTTATGAAAACAAATTTGAAATACTCAAAAAATAAAACTGGCTATAACAGGTGTTAGGCAACAACGGGCGAAAAGTACTGTGCCTGTTAGCCCGCTGTCGCCTAGCACCAAAACGTTATACGTCATAAGCCAGATAAAAAAAAAATTTAATTTATAATCTAACATTTTATAACGACGAAAAAAAACGATTGGCCTTTTCG
>CANGHX010000287.1 GCA_947453715.1 Flavobacteriales bacterium
TTATGCAATTACATTTTCAATAGTTGATGAAATTTCTGGGTTATTCATTCTTTTAGAAGCTCCAAGATAGAAAAAATAAATACAAGCGAGCATTAATAAATGACTTAAATCGTCTTTATTCAACCAACGGTGTGGATTTAACTTAAAAAAGAAAATAAAAATAGATGGAATACATACTAAAACTCCATAAGTCATATATTTCAGATCAATCAAACCTCTTTTGACATAGGAGTTTGCAACAAATCCACAAAAAATAACATATGTGATAATGGCATCTACCGCCACGAATACAAATTTGAAAGTCACAAAAGATAATGTAAGTAAGATTCCTCCTTTGATTACTAAAAACAATTCGAAATTCTTTTTACGTTTCAAATTAATTTCGTTCTCAATAATTGCTTTTCCAGCATAATAACCTGCTAATATTGCTGTTATCCAATTGGGAAATTTTCCAGGGATATCGAAATAATTAAAAAAGACATGACCTAAACCACCAAAAAACGTTGAGATTGCAAACCAGAAATAAAATTTCTTCCAAAATTTCAATTCATCTGTAGCTGTATTCTTTAATTTTAAATAAGCATAAACACTAAAGAAAGTCATCAACCAATTAGTAATCAAAGCCATTGGTTCTAACAAATGCAAACCAAATAATTCAAAAGCAATTTTATCATTCAACATATTAAACGCAAAGTTAATGAAAATAAGAGTAAACTTTAGGCTGTTCAAAAGATGATTTTAAGTTAAATAAAAATTAGCTTCAAAAAATGTAATTTTACATTGTGAAAATACCTTCAAAATATATTGAAAATGCTGTTGAGCAACTTTCCTCTCTTCCAGGGATTGGAAAAAGAACTGCTTTGCGTCTAGTTCTGCAATTAATGAAGCGTTCTGAATTAGAGATTCGTCAATTTTCGGATGCATTTATTGACATGAAATTAAATGTTGTTCATTGCCAATCATGCGGTAACGTTTCAGATTCTGTTATCTGTTCTATTTGCAGTGATGAAAAAAGAGATCATTCAACAATATGTGTTGTAGAAGATATTCGAGATGTTTTAGCAATTGAAGCAACTCAAACATACAAAGGTATTTATCATGTTCTTGGCGGAATTATTTCTCCAATGGATGGAGTTGGCCCCATGGATTTAAACATTCAACCTTTGATTGACAAAGCAAGAGAAAATAAAATCAAAGAAGTCATTTTTGCTTTAAGTCCAACAATGGAAGGCGATACTACGAATTTCTATCTTTATAAAAAAATCAAAGAATTTGAAATCGAAGTCACCACTTTGTCAAGAGGTGTATCCGTTGGTTCTGAATTACAATATGCTGACGAATTAACGTTAGGAAGATCATTAATCAATCGACAACCATTTAACTTTTAACTATTAACTATTAACTATTAACTATTAACTATTAACTATTAACTATTAACTAAAATACATGTTAAAAGAATTCAAACAATTTATAATGCGAGGCAATGTCGTTGATCTTGCCATCGGTGTGATTATCGGAGCTGCATTTAGCGGTATTGTCACTTCATTGATAACTGACGTTATAACTCCACTCATATTAGCACCAGCAATGGAAACAGCTGGAGTAAATGACCTAGCCGATTGGGGGATCGGAAAAGGAAATACGATTAAGATTGGGAAGTTTTTCGCAGCTGTGATTAGTTTCTTATTGACAGCATTCATTTTGTTCCTAATTATCAAAGGAATAAACCGTTTCACGAAGAAAGAAAAGGACGAAAAAGATGCTGAAGCAAAAACACCTCCTGCACCTTCAAATGAAGAGATATTGCTAACAGAAATAAGAGATTTACTGAAGAAGGATTGATACTAAAAAATATTTTTTCAAAAAAAAAGCGATTAAAAATAGCAAGCATTCATTTTTTGTCTTATTTTCGATTTTTAAAAATAAAAAAACAACGTTTAAATTATTATTTTCATAGCTAAAAATGGCCAGTATTTTTGTTGCTAAATTAGATTTTGGCGTAACTGAAGAAGAATTAAAAAATCTTTTTGAACAGTACGGAAGAGTAGCTAAAGCTTCTATTGCTTTAGACAAAGAAACAAGAAAACCTAGAGGTTTTGCTTTTGTTGAAATGAATGACGCAGCTGAAGCGGCTGAAGCAATCAAACAGTTGGATGGTTCTACAATTAATGGCCGTCAAATTGCTGTTAAAGAAGCAGATCAACGTCCTGACAATCGATCTGGAGCTCCAGGTGGAAGACCAGACTTCAACAGAAATGCTCCAAGAGGAAATGATCAAAGACCAGGAGGATTTAATCGCAATCAAAATATTCAATCTGAATATAGAAAACCGATTGATGACAAACCAGTTAACTTCACTCCTGCTCCATCACCAGATTCTATTAAACCAGTAGTTCGTAAAATCGATAAAGATAAAAAAGCGAAAGATTGGGATTCTGAAGGAAAGAACAAAAAACCGAAGATGAATGCTTACAAGAAAAGTGGTAAAAATCCAAAGTTTTTTGATGATGAAGATGATGATGATTGGGATTTACCTTTAAATAAATTTGACGACGAAGAAGATTTCGACGATGATGAAGAATACGAAGATGATGAAGATTAATTAACATCATTTATGACAAATACTCAAATGCCTTTCGAAAGAGAGGCATTTTTTTTGTACATTTGTACCAGTTCTTTGGGGTCGTATTGGATTTGACAGCAATAGCAGTTGTTGAGTATAAGCATGTCGAGCGTTGTGGTGAAGCTCGTAAATATCTTGTCACAAACTATAATTGACAACACGTCATACGCACTTGCTGCTTAATCTATTAGATAGATATAGCTTTATTCCAGCTGAAGTTTAGTAAGCGGAACGAGTACTCTCTTCAAAAACTCCGCCTGATAGGTTTTGGAATACGAGGGTTCATCAAAAACAGGATAGTAACAATTTAGCTTCGACGTTGTTATGAAACTCAAGAAGATAAGCTTGTAATTGGGTGTTCTTGTCCGTTTGCAAGTCGAAAATTAATCACGAACTAAGCATGTAGAAACCTTAAGAATTCGTTGTTTGGACGAGGGTTCGAAACCCTCCGACTCCACTAAAACATAAGCCATTTGTCTGATGACAAGTGGCTTTTTTGTTAAATAGCCCTAAATTTCAAGGATTTGCACATTTTTCTATGGAATATTGATTTGAATAAATTGAAATAAAATCAACTAACTACATGACAAAAAATTAAAGACATTAACATTTGATTGATTTTGAGGGTTTAATAAAATATTTGAAATATAATCTAAGCCATATTTAAAAA
>CANGHX010000288.1 GCA_947453715.1 Flavobacteriales bacterium
AACAATTCTACTGACACAGCAAGTTGGACAATTTATAGATATACAAATAATAGTTCAACTAAGCAATTGATTGATTCTGTTACTTCTCAAACAAATTTATCGACTGATAATGAGCAAATTATTCCACAGTGGGGAATATCGGTACAATTAAAACAAGAAAAATATTCCGGAGGAAGTTCTGTTTATGATAAATTCGCTTCTCCTATTAATTCATCGATTTCTTTTGAAGATTCTTCTTTAAGATGGCTGTCTTTTATTCAAGATAACGATGCTTTTTTCCCAACTAATTGGATACGTTCTGGGGCTTATTCTGCGCCGGTTGCAGATAATAATTTAAGTTTAAACTTTTTAAATCCAACTTGTTACAAAGATGAGGTAAATGTTGATCCATCTAAGTTATACACTAAAATTTTAAATGGAGGTATTGCTCCGCATAGATTGGTCGGTTACCAATGTGATTTTATGCCTCTTGCTTATTTTGGAATGCCATTAGGGACAGCTAATATTTCTATTCCAAGTGTTGCAAAAAACAATGCATCTATTAGCTTTTTACCGAGTATTGACCTTGTATTAACGAATGATAAATCAAAATGGACACGTTGCCCAGTTTTTGAATTAGGGAGAGATCCTAATTTAACTTATGGAGGAGCACTTGCAGGTGGATTAAGAAAAAGTCAAAGTGTCAATAAAAATGGTCAACCTGATAATTCTGGAACAGGTATGGGTTGGTTCCCTGGTTATGCTATTGATGTTATTTCTGGTGCACGACTGTATTTAGCATTTGGAGAAAACTCATTTTTAGCTAATGATAATGGTTCTGATATGATTTGGAATCCAACTTCAAATGCAATTGACAACAATGGAAACCCAATTTTTGGTGGACAACATGCAGTTTATATTTTTAATTATAAACAAGCAACAATCAATGGAATAGTTGGTGGTTCTGATATTGGTGCATACAATGAATCTTCAAATGAGATTTACAATTTGATGACTTCAATTGAAGCGTCAAATACAGGAAACGATAAACGAATTTTATATAATAGCTTAGCTTGGGTGATGAATCCAATTCTAACTCCGAATCAGCGCTTATTGTCTACTGACGTTAAGATAAAACTTCGTGTTCAGAAAGAATTTAAAAATTTCACAGCAAATGGAATGAATAACGGTCAGCCGATGTATTCTTGGAATATGAGTGGAATTAGTACGTTGACAAACAACGATGCAGCTATGGCTGAAGCATTGAAATTGATCAATGTTGTTCCAAATCCTTATTTGGCTTATTCTGAATATGAACGTAATAAAGTGGAAGGGCGAATTAAAATTACCAATTTACCTCAAAAATGCACCATTAAAATATTTACAACAAGTGGTAAATTAATCAAGACTTTCAAAAAAGATAATTCTCAAACTTATCTTGATTGGGACATGAATAATGAAGCGATGATCATGGCTTCAAGTGGTGTATATTTAATTCATGTTGATGTCCCAGGAATTGGCGAAAGGGTTCTGAAATTCTTCGCTGTTATGCGACAGATCGATATTGATGGTTATTAAAAAGACAAATTGCTAAAATTCTTAAGAAGGCACTATTGAAAATGAGCATTATTTGTTTATTTTTACTTTTTCAATAAAAAAATCAAAATGAAAAGAGTAAAAATTGCAAGTATTTTCGAAAAACCAGAGATTGGGAAAGAGATTTTAGTAAAAGGTTGGGTTCGTTCTTTTAGAAGTAATCGTTTTATACAATTAACGGATGGTTCAACTATTAATACCTTGCAAGCAGTAGTTGAGTTTGAAAATTTTGATGAGCAAATCTTAAAAAAAATCACAACAGCTTCTGCAGTTAGTCTTTTAGGAACGTTGGTAGAATCTCAAGGTTCTGGTCAGGCTTTTGAATTACAAGTTAAAGAATTGGAAATCATAGGTGAAGCAAATCCTGATGATGTTCAAAAAACGGTAATGCAACCAAAAAAGCACAGTTTAGATTATTTAAGAGAGCAAGCTCATTTACGTTTTAGAACGAATACATTTGGAGCTGTTTTCAGAATTCGTCATGCTGTTTCATTTGCGATTCATAGTTTTTTCAACGATAGAGGATTTTTCTATTTACATACACCAATCATCACTGGATCTGATGCAGAAGGTGCAGGAGAAATGTTTCGTGTTACAAACTTAGATCCTCAAAATCCACCATTGAATGAAGATGGAACAGTAAATTACAAAGAAGATTTCTTTGGTAAAGCTGTAAATTTAACTGTTTCTGGGCAGTTAGAAGCTGAATTAGCTGCTTTGGCTTTAGGACAAGTTTATACATTTGGCCCAACCTTTAGAGCAGAAAACTCAAATACTTCAAGACACTTAGCTGAATTCTGGATGATTGAACCAGAAGTTGCTTTTAATGACTTGAATGATAACATGAACTTGACAGAAGAGTTTTTGAAACACATTTGTAAATATGTATTAGACAATTGCAAAGACGATTTAAAATTCTTACATGATAGAGATGCACAAGAACAAACTCAAAAACCTCAAAATGAGCGTAATGAATTAGGTTTAATAGAGCGTTTAGAGTTTGTTGTAAACAATGATTTCAAACGAATGACGTATACGGAGGCAATTGAAGTATTGCGTAATTCAAATCACTACAAAAAGAAAAAATTCCAATACGAAGTAGAGTGGGGAACAGATTTACAATCTGAGCATGAGCGTTACTTAGTAGAGAAAGAATATAAATGTCCAGTTATTTTAACTGACTATCCAGCAGCTTTCAAAGCGTTTTATATGCGTCAAAATGATGATGGAAAAACGGTAGCGGCAATGGATGTTTTATTTCCAGGAATTGGTGAAATAGTTGGAGGTTCTCAACGTGAAGAGCGTTTAGATGTCTTAAAGAAAAAATGTGCTGATTTCAATATTCATGAAGAAGAATTGTGGTGGTATATGGATACTCGTAAATTCGGTTCTGTTCCTCACGCAGGTTTTGGTTTAGGTTTTGAAAGAATGGTAATGTTCGTTACAGGTATGACAAATATCCGTGACGTGATTCCTTTCCCAAGAACACCTCAAAATGCAGAGTTTTAATTTTTGATAGTAATTCAACATTCAAAATTCAACATTTAACATTCAAAAGTATGGCATTAAAACAATATTTAGCTCAAAAACTAGAACAACGTTTATCGCCGCAGCAAATTCAATTGATGAAATTGTTGCAAGTGCCGACTATGGAATTAGATCAACGAATCAAACAAGAAATTGAAGAGAATCC
>CANGHX010000289.1 GCA_947453715.1 Flavobacteriales bacterium
ACTTCTGAATCGAGAGCTGCAGTTGCCGGTGGAATCACCTCCTTTATGGACATGCCTAATACGCTTCCGAATGTATTGACGCAAGAATTGTTAGAAGAAAAATACCAACTTGCATCCAACTCTTCTTTGGCAAATTATTCTTTTTTTATGGGAATTAACCAAGATAATTTGGAAGAGGCCTTGAAAACAGATACTGAAACTGTGTGTGGGATAACAGACGATGGTCTTTATTTTAATAATGTACATGGAATATTGGCTAATTTTCCGGAATACTTGGATAAGCTATTTTCGCGTTCAAACACTTTGATAGCTTTACACAGTGAAGACGATCAAGTAATTCAACAAAATACGGATCATTACAAAGCAATTTATGGAGAAAATATCCCTTTCGGACTACATGATGTAATACGTTCTACAGAAGCGTGTGTCAAAGCAACCAAAAGGGTACTAGAGTTAGCAAAAAAACATTCGAATAGACTCCATTTATTTCATATTTCCACGGCTGCTGAAGCAAATTTATTTGATAATTCTCTTCCATTACGTCAAAAAAGAATTACTGCAGAAGCTTGTGTTCACCATCTTTGGTTTACGGTTAAGGATTACGCTTCGTTAGGATCTCACATTAAATGGAACCCATCCGTTAAAACAGAACAAGATAAAGAAGGACTTCTTGCAGCCTTACTCGAAAATAAAATTGACATCATTGCTACGGATCATGCTCCGCATACTTTGGAAGAAAAAAGCGGCAATTATTTTCAAGCAATGTCGGGTGGACCACTTGTTCAACATGCTTTAGTAACACTATTAGAGCTCTATCACCAAGGAAAAATTTCCCTGGAAAAAATAGTTGAAAAAACGAGCCATAACGTAGCTGAAATTTACCGAATGAAGGAGCGAGGATATATTCGTGAGGGTTATTATGCGGATTTAGTATTGGTAGATTTAAAACATGCATGGACGGTTACCCCACAAAATATAGCATATAAATGTAGATGGTCTCCATTTGAAAATCAACTATTTCAAAGTAAAGTCATGCAAACTTTTGTAAATGGAAATTTAGTGTACACAGCAAATCAATGGAACGATGAAAAACTTGGCAAGCGACTACTTTTTGAAAAAGAACGTTGATCTATTCAAATTCTTCATACCAACTAAATTCTTTTTCAATGATTTGATCTTTCTCATTTTTTAGATATTCTAAAAATGCCAATGCAACAGGGGAGAAGCCTTTGTTTTTCTGCCAAATTAGTTGCCAGGAGGATTTAATCGGTAACCCTTTCACTGGGATAATTTTTAATTCTCCATTTTCAATTTCATTTTTTAATCCAATTAAAGGCATAACGGAACTACCTAAACCAGCAATAATCGCTTGTTTAACCGCTTCATTAGAAGTTAGTTCCATTTGTTTTTGAAGTTTCACTCCCTTACTTTCAAAATATCGTTCCATGGTAAAGCGCGTACCGGAACCTTTTTCGCGGTAAATGATGGGAAGTTCCTCAAAAATAGACACATCGTATTTTCTCTTTGGGTAATTAGATTCCTTTCCGGTTATCAAATATAATTTGTTTTGAAGGAGCTCTAAATTATCAATATTCATTTCACTTGGAAGAACGGAAACCATCGAAAAGTCCACCTCATTTTGAGCAATATTTTCCAATACTTGCGCTTTATTGGTTACATCTAATTTTAAAGCGACACCAGGATGTTTCTTTAAAAAACCAGCTAAGAAATAAGGGATTACATATTTACCGGTGGAAACGACAGAAATTTTAAGTTTTCCAATTAATTCCCCTTTAAATGCTTTGGATTTATGAGCTATCTCGTGTGCTTGAAATATGATATTTTCTGCCATTATTGCAACTTCTTTTCCAAAATCAGTAACATATAATTTCCTTCCAATGACTTCTGTTAGTGGTAAATCAAATTGATTTTGAAGATTTTTTAATTGGATGGATACCGCAGGCTGGGTAAGATGTAACTCTTCTGCAGCTTTTGTTATACTTTGATTTTGACAGATTTTTAGAAAAATCTCTAATTGACTTAATGTATAGTTCATAAATATTTTTTATGATTTGCATATCAAATATAAATAAAAACACTTAAGTAAATATACTAACCTTTGTAAAAAATAAATAAAATAAAAAAAGATGGCTAGATTAAAGAGAATGTGGAAAAAAATGAGAATCTATGATGTTAAAAAAGACCAAGCAGTGCGTGATAATTTTTACCGCTACTTACTCGATTTGGATTCCATGTAATCCAACTTTCAACTTTTAATTTTCAACTAAAAACTTATAAAATTATGAATTTCAACCTGCTTCTAGAAAACTTAACAAATCCAGCACTCTTATTTTTTGTGCTCGGTATTATCGCTGTAAAAGTGAAATCTGATTTAGAGATTCCACCGAGTACCTCCAAGTTTATTTCCTTGTACCTACTCTTTTCTATAGGTTTCAAAGGAGGGCAAGAATTAGCGCACAGCCATTTCACAACTGAAATTCTATGGACGGTGATCTTTGGAATGTTTCTTGCTTTTATTATTCCATTTTACACCTTCTTTATTCTTAAAAGAAAGTTATCCGTGGAAAACGCTGGAGCAATTGCAGCTGCCTATGGATCGGTGAGTGCTGTGACTTTCGTAACAGGAATTGCTTTTTTAGAAGCACACAAGTTAACTTCCGATGGCCACATGGTAGCTGTAATGGCTTTAATGGAGGCACCAGCAATCATTGTTGGAGTAGTACTAATTAGAATGTTTGGTAATGGAACCAAATCAACGACTAAAATCAGCAGTCTTATCGGTCACTCTTTCACGAATGGAAGTGTCCTTTTAATCCTTGGAAGTTTAGTGATTGGTTTTATTGCTAACGAAAAAGCGGCAGAGGGTATCAAACCTTTTACAAACGATTTATTTAAAGGTTTCCTTGCAATCTTCTTACTAGATATGGGAATTATCAGCGGACGTAAATTAAGTGATTTCTTTAAAAATGGATGGTTTACCGCACTTTTCGCAATACTTATCCCATTAATCAACGGTTGTTTAGTGGCATATACGAGTCAATTCATTACACCGGAAGTTGGTAATCGTTTTATCCTAGCCGTACTTGCTGCAAGTGCTTCCTATATTGCAGTTCCAGCAGCGATGAAAATTGCCGTACCCGACGCTAATCCGAGTATCTATCTTCCGATGGCGTTAGCGGTAACCTTTCCTTTTAATATAACGATTGGAATGCCAATTTATCTTTCGATTATTTGGTGATA
>CANGHX010000290.1 GCA_947453715.1 Flavobacteriales bacterium
ATCAATCAATTGGTTTTAGAACGCGATATTTAATTCAAAGACAATGAAAAGAATTTCATTTAAAGATATAAACTATACTTCTGATTCAAAATCGATTGAACAAGAAGCAAAAGTGACATACGAGACTGCTGAAAAGATTGATTTATATTCATTCTATCAGAAAAAAGACATAAAAGAAACAGAACATATTGGATTTGTTTCTGGTGTCGCACCTTATTTACGTGGACCTTATGGTTCAATGTACGCTATTCGTCCTTGGACAATTCGTCAATATGCTGGTTTCTCTACAGCGGAAGAATCCAATGCTTTCTACAGAAGAAACTTAGCGGCTGGACAAAAAGGTCTTTCTGTTGCTTTTGATTTAGCTACACATAGAGGTTATGATTCTGATCACGAACGTGTTGAAGGAGATGTCGGTAAAGCTGGAGTGGCAATTGATTCGATTTTGGATATGAAGATCTTATTCGATCAAATTCCATTGGATGAAATGTCAGTTTCCATGACAATGAATGGAGCTGTTCTACCAATTCTAGCATTTTACATTGTTGCAGCTGAAGAACAAGGTGTTAGTCAAGATAAATTATCCGGAACTATCCAAAATGACATCTTAAAAGAGTTCATGGTTCGTAATACCTACATTTACCCACCTGAACCTTCAATGAAAATCATTGCGGATATTTTTGAATACACATCTAAAAATATGCCTCGTTTTAATTCGATTTCTATTTCGGGTTATCACATGCAAGAAGCTGGTGCAACAGCAGCAATTGAATTAGCTTACACTTTAGCTGATGGTCTAGAATACTTAAAAGCCGGTTTAAAAGCTGGTATGGACATCGATGAATTCGCTCCGAGATTAAGCTTTTTCTGGGCAATTGGGATGAATCACCACATGGAAATCGCTAAAATGAGAGCAGGTCGTTTGATTTGGTCAAAATTAGTAAAGCAATTTAATCCAAAATCAGAGAAATCATTGGCATTAAGAACGCATTGCCAAACATCTGGTTGGAGTTTAACAGAACAAGATCCATTTAATAATATAGCTAGAACGTGTATTGAAGCGATGGCTGCTGCTCTTGGAGGAACTCAATCGTTACATACAAATGCACTTGATGAAGCAATTGCGCTTCCTACCGATTTCTCAGCTAGAATTGCAAGAAATACGCAGATTTACATTCAAGAAGAAACAGGAATAACTTCTTTTATTGATCCCTTTGGTGGTAGTTACTACATCGAGAAATTAACTGAAGAGTTAACGCAAGAAGCTTGGAAATTAATTGAAGAAGTTCAAGAATTAGGTGGAATGGCGAAAGCTATTGAAACTGGACTTCCAAAAATGAGAATTGAAGAAGCTGCAGCTAGAAAACAAGCTCGTATTGACTCTGGAAAAGATGTTATTGTTGGTGTAAATAGATATCAATTAGAAAAAGAAGATCCTATTGACATTTTAGAAGTTGATAATACAAAAGTTCGTTTATCTCAAATTGAACGACTAAATATATTAAAATCAGAACGTAACACTGCTGAATGTAATGAATCAATTGAAAGATTGGCTAACGCTGCAGCAAATGGAACAGGAAATTTACTAGAATTAGCGATTGATTGCGCACGTAAAAGAGCAACGTTAGGTGAGATTTCGACAGCTTTAGAAAAATCATTCGGTCGTTATAAAGCAACTATCCGTTCAATTAGTGGTGTTTACTCATCAGAATCTATGCAAGATAAAGATTTCGAAAAAGCAAAAGACTTGGCTAATCAGTTTAGCAAATTAGAAGGTCGTCGACCTAGGATAATGATTGCTAAAATGGGTCAAGATGGACATGATAGAGGAGCTAAAGTAATTGCAACTTCATTTGCTGATATCGGTTTTGATGTTGACATTGGTCCTTTATTCCAAACGCCTAAAGAAGCGGCGAAACAAGCGGTGGAAAATGATGTTCACATTTTAGGTGTTTCTTCATTAGCGGCAGGACATAAAACCTTAGTTCCGCAAGTAATTGCCGAATTAGAAAAATTAGGCCGTGGAGATATTATGGTCGTTGCAGGTGGTGTTATTCCACAACAAGATTATGATTTTTTATATGATGCTGGTGTTTTTGGCGTTTTTGGACCTGGAACTAAAATTTCTAAAGCAGCTCAAGAAATATTAACATTATTAATAAAAAGTGTTGAATAAAAGAGAATTATCTCTTATAAATAGAATTTATTTGAGATAGTTTTTATACATTCGGCATGATTATTGAAAATTTTGCTAAAAACAATAAAATGAAAAACTATATATTAATTGCATTATTAGGCGCAACAACACTCGTTAAAGCTCAAGCTCCTGATTTCCCAGATTTAAAAATACTATACGCTGATGCTAAATATGAAAAATTAGTAGCACAAGCTGAAAAATACACATTGAAAGATGAATTGAAGAAAAATCCAATTCCTTATATGTGGTTAGCAAAAGGATTAGATAAAATTGCATCTTCTGGTACTGATAACGAAAAATTCAAAAATGCTTACAAAGATGCTAATGGCGCTTTAGCTAAATCTATTAAAAACGATAAAGATTCAAGTTGTTATCATGAAAACATTGAATTCGTTGAAAGTTTCCAAATGGGTTTAATAGAACGAGTAACAAATGAACTTTCAGCAAATGATTACAAAAAAGCAGCTGGATGGGATACAAAATATTACAAAATCTCATTCTATACTTTAGGTGCGAAATTCTTAGAAGGTGCCTGTAAATATCAAGCGACAGATAAAGGTGGAGCAAATACAATTTGGTTAGTTTGTGAAAAGGAATTGACAAAAGTAACTTCTGTAGAAAAATGGTCTAAACCAGATTTAGAAATCTTAAAAATTGGTGTTTTAAAAACTGCTGAATGTTATATCGCTTCTAGACAAACTGATAAAGCTAAAAACTTATTAAACAAGGTTGCTCCTTGGTTTGAAGAAGATGCTGAGTTTAAAGAGCAATTTGACGCTTTGATTAACAAATAAAAAAAAATAAAGATTAATTTAGAAATCCCGCGGTTTTATAAAATTGCGGGATTTTTTATTTTTATAGCTTAAAATAAAATTGAAACAAATGACTACAAATACAGACTATCTAGAAATCAACAAAAACTCTTGGAACAAACGAACGGAAATCCATATTACATCTGAATTTTATGATGTTGAAGGATTTATAAAAGGAAAAAGTTCATTAAATGAAATCGAATTAGGAATTTTCCCTGACTTAAAAGGGAAAAAAGTATTGCATTTACAATG
>CANGHX010000291.1 GCA_947453715.1 Flavobacteriales bacterium
TTTAAAAACAAAATTTTCGAAACACATTTAAAAGCTAAAGAAATCAACAGTAAAAATCCTTCTGAAAAATTATCTATTTCAATGCAAGTCGGATTAGATATTGAAGATTTCAAAGTATTAAATGGAAATGGAAATATTATTGTTTTAACTAAAAACGGAGAGCTTTTAGCATTTTCTAACGGAAAGAATAGTTGGCATAAAGAAATCAAAGGTTACCCTTTTGGAGAAATTAGAGAAGTAGAAATCAATGATCAAACCAATTACATTGTAACCACTTCAAAAGAAATTCATTTATTCAACAAAAATGGCAATGAGGAAAGTGGCTTCCCTATTCAATTACAAACCAATGCAACCAATGAAGCAACTTATTTCAATTTCAAAGGAACGAATTGCGTTACTGTTGCAAATGAAAAAAACGAAATAATTGTATACAATTTTAAAGGAAAAATAATCGCTAATATTAAAAGTGGATTAACGCTTATCAAAAAACCAATTGACATTTGGACAAGTAAAAAAATTATGTTCATTGGAGCCAAAGATGAATACAATTACGCCATGTTTAACCTTTCAAAAAAGAAAGAATATAGACGTTTTTCTATCCCAAAAAACACGTATTCCATTCCTCAGGAAAATGAATTACTTCAATTCGCTATGGAAGGAAATGACTTAGTTAAAATTGATCAAAAAGGAATCAAAACTAAAATCAAATCTTTTCCTGGAGGAAAAATACTAAAAACTTCTTTTGAATTAGAAAATCCGTTACTTGTGATCCAAGCAGGAAATGAAGTCATTTACATTAATGCTCAAAATGAAATTTACACACGTCAACTGATCGATTTTGGTCAATTAGATAATGTTACTATTTCCGAGAATTACGGCTCAATCTATTTAACCGTCATCGATGGAATCGGCAATAATATTTACTTATACAATAACAACGAACGATTAAATAAAAAAGCTTTCGATGGAAAAATGATTGTTCGATCAACCTTTTACAATTCTAAAACGTTAATTACTACAATTGTAGATGAATTCATCGTTCAGTATACAATGAATTAAAAAAATATGTACCTTTGATTGTGATTTTTTGCTAAATCATTTTTTAAAATTATCTACTATGAAAAAACACTGGAAAACGAAGTTTGTTTCGACTTTACTATTGATTGCAATTTTCTTTGTTGGCTGCAAAAAACCTGACTTAAACAAAATGGCAGGCGGAACATGGAATCCAAATTTTGCTGCTCCTATTGGTTACGCTGATTTTGATGTAAGAGATATTTTAGCATTTAAAAACGTCCATGATATAGACACTTTTGATAACCTAACTGGTGAAATGGAATTAATTTACAGGGGTGAAATAGCTTCATTTACTGCACAATCTTTATTACAATTAAACAACTATAACCAAACTGTTAATCTAATCCCAACGAACTTGGGACTTGTTACAACTCCAAGTTATAATGGTTCTAATTCTAGTTCTAATACATCACCCATAAATTTCCCTATGTCTGGTGGATCACTATTAAATACTGTAAACCTTGAAAGTGGAAATTTAGACATTACTGTTAATACATCTTTAAAACACAACATCAATCTTACTTTAACTTTTCCTGATATTTTAATTGGAGGAGCTCCCGCTGTAAAAATTATTCCCCTAAATTACAGTGGTTCTATTCCTCAAATTTCAAATTCAACTATCAATTTAGCAAATTCAACTTGTGATTTTACAGCAAATGGGACAGGAACAAATACTTTGAGAGTTATTATTGACGCGACAGTTAACGGTACAGGTCAAAGTGTTGTTGGAAATGAAAATTTTGATATTTCAGTTAATTTAAACAACCTTTCTTTCTTAAATGCAACTGGTTATTTTGGACAACAAACGATTGCAAATGGTAGTGATTCACTATTATTAAAAATATTTAGTAATGCATCATCTGGAATTTTCAGTTTAAAAGATCCTAGAATAAAATTTACTGTAGAAAATTCCTTCGGCATCCCTGTTCAATTAAATATCACAAATTTAAAATCTATAAATACTGTTACGAATGCAACAGTAAATCTTACAAATTCAAATTTATCAAACATTACTATTAATACTCCAACAGTCATGGGTAACATTAGTACAACTAATATTCCTCAATTGGATAGCACCAATACTACAAACATGACAACCCTGGTTTCGCAAACACCAAAATATGTAAACTACACGATTAATGCTCAAACAAATCCAACTGGAAACGTTGGTCTACTGAATTTTATTGAAAAAACAAGTAAACTGGTTGTAAAAGCCGAAATTCAACTTCCGTTAGATGGTTACGCCTATGATTTTAAATTAAATGATACTTTACCATTTAAATTCAATCAAAATCTAGATATTATTGAATCTGTAATGTTAAGATTGAATGCTACAAATGGTTTCCCTATAGACTTTAAGATATGGGCTTCATTTACGGATACTAACAATATTGAACAATTTCCGGCAATACTTTTCAATGGAACAACAGGCACTGATATATTAGTTGGTGCACCAGTAGACAATACAGGAAGAGTTACACAAAGTGTAAATAAAATAACAGATATTACATTAACTCATGATCAAATTTCAAAACTTAAAAATGTTAAGAAAGTAATTATTCATGCAGAAGCAGCTACAACGAATGCTCCAAATACTGATGTAACTATTTTTGATTATTATCGATTGAAACTCAAGTTGGGAATTCAAACAGTTTTAAAACAAAATTTCTAAATAATAAAGAAACACTATTATGACAAAATACTTATCAAATAAAAGTAACAAATCACTAATACTTTTTCTTTTTATTATTGGATTTGTTTTTAGTTCAAATGCTCAACAAAACATGACGCTTTATGGCTTGAAAGAAACTTCTCAAGCATTAACAGTGAATCCAGGTTTTAGACAAAAAAATAGAGTTTATGTTAGTTTACCTTTAGGCTTTCAAAACATCTACTTAAACAACAGTGCTATTACACTTGGAAAAATGTTTCAAAAAGATTCAAATGATTCTTTAATAATCGACCCGAATAATTTCATGAAGCAACTTGGGAAAATAAACTTTATTTCAGTTGATTCATACAACCAACTTTTAGGATTTGGTTTCAAAGTAAAAAAGAACAATTTTTTCACTTTCAATGTTGCCAATAGATTTCGATCCAATATTGCCATACCAAAAGATTTATTTGGATTTGCAGTATACGGAAA
>CANGHX010000292.1 GCA_947453715.1 Flavobacteriales bacterium
GCATTAATTATTAGAACATTGCCAAATGATTCTGAAAAACAACATCGAAATTATTCAGAAACAAATCCACCATATATATCCATTAATTGTATTCATTTGATGAATGATTTAGGAGTGAAACATTTATTAATAGATTTGCCTTCAGTTGACCGAGAATCTGATGGTGGAAAATTAGTATTTCATCATGCTTTTTGGCAAGTACCTGAAAATCCTCAATTCGATAAAACGATTACAGAATTTGTGTATGTTAAAGATGAAATTGAAGACGGAAGTTATATTTTAAATTTACAGACGGCTCCTTTTGAAAATGATGCGTCTCCAAGCAGACCAGTTATATACAAAATACATTAAAACAAAAAAGGTTAACCGTACTGGTTAACCTTTTCTGCAAATAGTAGTAGTTATGTGTATCTTGAAGAAATTTCTTTCTTTAATTCGTTTTAAAAAACAGGTTACATCTTACATTTTCTGTAAACTTAATTACTACTTTGCATTTTTTAAAAGAGGAAAATTAGAACTGTTAAACTCTATAATCAAACTAGAAAATGAAAACCGCCTCTCCAAGCAGTGCTCCTCTTTTATCAAAATGTCAAAGTGAAACTGAAAGATAATAACCTGTGTTTTTCTCCTTATTTCTAAATCAAATATAGGAACTTCCTTCTAACCAAATCTAGAGAATGAAGATTTATCGATTTTCATCTTTCAAAACTAAGTTTTGAGTTAATTTTTATATTTCACAATGAATATTTTTAACATTTTGTTGAATAAAATTAGGTTCAAAAAGAAAAGCTACCCTGTATTGAGTAGCTTTTCAAAATTTAAAATAATCTCAGTTTACAACAGATTATCTAATATTTTAAAGAATAAATCTCTTTTTGCCGGAGACAATGGAACTTCTGAACCATCTTTCATTACGACAGATCCACCATTGCCTTTGTCATAACGTGCAACGAAATCTAAATTAATTAAATGAGATTGTTGTACACGTAAAAAATTATGAGCAGATAATAATGTTTCATAATCTTTCAACGTTTTAGATACCAAAATTTTCTTTCCTTCCGTTAAATAGAAAGAAGTATAATTTCTATCTGCTTCACAACGAATAATATGATCTAACTCAACGATATGAACGCTTTCTTGCGTTTTTAAAACCAATCGACGTTTTTGATTTGGTTGAATGTTTAATTGCAACGCATCGAATTGACTTTCTTCTTTTTTAGTACCCAATGTTTCCATGGCCAGAACAACAGCTGCTTTTAACTCTTCCGGATCAACTGGTTTTAAAATATAATCCAAAGCACTAAATTTTATTGCTTTAATAGCAAATTCTTCATGTGCTGTAATAAAAATAACTTCGAAATTTTTATTTGGAATTGCTTTTAATAAATCAAATCCAGTTCCATCAGGCATTTTAATATCTAAGAAAACGATATCTGGTTTGTGTTCTTCAATCGCTTTGATTCCAGTTTCAACGCTTTCTCCAGCAGGAATTGCTTCAATGTCTAACCCAAAAGAATTAATCATTTTTGCGATTAAATCTCTTGTCCTGTTTTCATCATCAATTATAATTGCCTTTTTCATTTTTCTAGTTTTTGGGAGGGTTTGTGTCAACCTGATAAGGTAACGAAATTAATATTTTTGTTCCAGTTTGCAACTCTTTATTGTAATCATCAATAATTAAATAGCCATCTGTTTTGTATTTCATATTTAAATTATTGATTCTTTCTTTTGTAATATTCAAGGCCATACTTGTATGATCTTTTCGCTTTTTATTCTTTTCAGAATTTGAACGGCCTATACCATTGTCCATGATTTCAATATGCAACATGTCTTTTTCACGTTTGAAGATAATTTTGATAAATCCACCTTCAACTGTATGTAATTGACCATGTTCTATCGCATTTTCTATAAAAGGTTGTGTAATCATCGGTGGTATCATTGCGTGATCCAACATCATACTTTCATCCATTTCAATATCAAATTCGAAACGATCCTCAAAACGTAGTTTTTGTGTCTCCAGGTATTTTTGAAGAATTTCCATTTCTGTTGTGATCGGAATAAATTCTTTCGGTGAATTTTCAAGAATCAAACGAATCAAACGGGAAAAATTAACCAAAAATTTTGTCGAGTTTTTTGTGTCATTATCATAGATATAACTTTGAATCACTGACATCGCATTAAAAATAAAATGCGGGTTCATTTGTGTACGAAGTAAGGTTTGCGACATTTCAGCTTCTTTTTGTTGCTGACGAATTTTGTTTTGATTTTGACGCGAAATTATGATTACACCTGCCAAAATAATAATGATGATAAAACCAATAATAATATAGGTTTGAAAGCTATTTCTTAATTCTGTATTCTCTAATTTTGTTGAAGTTATTACCCTTTCTTGGCGCTGACGTTCTATTGAGTCTGCTTGCATAGAGATTAAACGTTCTCGTTGTTCTGATCGATATAATTCGCTTAATTCAGCAATTTTAGTAGAAGCTTGTAATGATGTGTTGCTATCAACAAAATTCAAATATTTAGTCAAATACCAAAGTGATTGTTTAGATTTTCCAACCTTATCATACACCTCAGAAATAATTCTATAAGTAGGATAAATCTGACTTTTTGAACCAAATTGTTGACGGATTTCAATTGATCTATTCAAATAATTTAAAGCAATCTGGTATTTTTTCTTAATCAAGAAAACCGTTCCTACATTATGATAAACACCAGCTATCTTTTCTCTATTTCCTGTTGATTCATAATAAACCAAAGCCTGATTAAAATTACTTGCTGCTAAATCATATTGCTTGAAATCTGAATAAACCATTCCAAGGTTATTGTGCGCCTCCCCTAGTCCATTATTGTCTTTTAATTTCGATAATAATTCAATTCCCTTTAAATTGACGTCAATAGCTTTGTTGTATAATTTTCGTTCCTTGTAAACTGTTCCTAGGTTGATCAAGCCAAGTGCCATTTGACGTTGATCATGAATTTGTCTCGAGTACTCGTATGATTTTTTAAAGAAAAATTCGGCATCTTTTAAATTAGCGATTGACTTTTGAGACATCCCTAATTCACGAGAAATTCGAGCCATTTTAGGTAAATCGTATGCTTCTGTTGCTAATCGATTTGCTATCAAATTTTTTGCAACACTTAATTCAACTTGACCGAAAAAGTCGTAAATCTTTGCTTGCGTATTAAAACTTTCAGCAATTACACTTTTATTAGC
>CANGHX010000293.1 GCA_947453715.1 Flavobacteriales bacterium
CTATCGATTCATAGATATTTCCTGTTTTTTCTTCTAAGTGAACAGTATCTCTTGTAATGATTGAACGTTCTGCTGTACTATTTTTAAAATTCATTCTACTTTATTTTTCGAAATTAACTTTTATGAATTTCCTTTTGTCTTTCCATTTCGTCGCTTATTGTATTTAAGCGTCTTTTATATTTAGATTCGGGAAACTCGTTTACAAAATTACGATATCTTTTTATAGTTTGGTCAATTCTTTCCTTTTTTTTACTCTCAATACTGTTTTTTGTTAGTAAATAAGAATTTTCAACCAATAAAAAGGAGATTTCTTCTCTTTTCGCAGATACCGGATAGTCTGCTAAAAATGTTTCTGCTGATGTAACTGCTGCTCTGTAATTCTCAGTTTTTGAATACAATTTAACTCCTTGATATTCTTTTAATTGAATCTTCATTCTTAAACGATCCATAACATGATTACATGAATCAACCAATGTAGAATTTGGATATTTATCAATAAACTGTTGTAACGTATTGATTGCTATCTCTGTATCATTTTGATCAAGGGTAAATTCTGGAGAATTACTTACCGAACACATTGCTGATAAAAATAAAGTTTCTTCAGCATTAGAACTATGAGGGAACCTTTGAGAAAACGCACCTAAGTAATAACCTGCCATATAATAATCTTTCTCAGCATAATATGCTTTTCCAATTCTATAATACGCTAACTCTCCCTCTCCCGTTTTTGGGAATTTTTGATAAACCTGCTCATACAATGTAACGGCACGCATATATTGTTTTGAGTTGTATAATTCATCAGCTAATTCAAATTTTCGTTGATAATCATCCGATTTAACAACTTTATTGTATCCTTTACAACTAACAAATAGCAATAACAATAAGAATATACTTAAATATTTTTTCAATTTCATACTTTCTATTTAACGCGTAAACTTCTACCTAATTGTAAAGAAGTAGTTACTCTAATTCCGTTTAGCTGACAAATCTTAGAAACAGTTGTTCTATTTTTATTTGCAATTTCAGTCAACGTATCTCCTGATCTAACTCTATAATATTTATGTTGAGACTCAATTGGTTTTAATTCAACTTCTGGCTCTTCAATTTCTTCTTCATCCAAATTCGTAGGTTTTGCTCCCGGTTTGAATAAGTATCGGTGAACAAATAAATTATGATCACGACATTTTCGTTCTGAAAAATCTATTACCTCTTCTGGATTTAACGCTGCATCATAAAAACGAATTTCAAAATGCAAATGAGAACCAAAAGATCTTCCTGTATTTCCTCCTAAGCCAATTACGTCACCTGCTTTCACTGTTTGATTTGGTGCAACAAGTAATTTACTTAAATGAGCATAAAATGATTCCAATCCGTTGTGATGTCTAATCACCACTAAATTTCCAAAACCTCCATTATTAAATTTTGCATATCTAACTTTTCCTGACCAACATGCTCTTACAGTATCTCCAGTATTTAAATCTAAATCGACTCCATTGTGATTACGACCTTTTCTTGGTCCGTAACGTGAAGTTAACATTCCTGGAACTGGCATAACAAACTCATCGTCAGACTCATCAACCACACATAACCAAAGTGTATCTTTCAGCTTATTCATGTCATTTGCACGATCAGTTGAAAAACAAACATTATTGTCCCAACGTTGAACAAATCTTAAAGAAGAATCTTTGGAAACTAGCGCATGTAAACGTGGATTTAATATTCCGTTAAATTTTTGATCTTCAACATATTGCCACGTCCTATTTGAATAAAGAATCATCCTCCCTCCTTTAGTGTCAATTGTATCCATTGCAACTTGTGCTTTTGAATAAAATAAGGTCACTAAAAATAAAAATGAAACTACTACTTTTAACATGTTACTTTCTTTTCTGAATCAATTCTAAAAATATTCGAACCGAAACTTTATTTTGATTTTGTTTACTTGCGATGCAAATATACGCTTTTTATGTTAATTTTTATTGACATCCATCACTAACACATTGTAAAACATGCTCTCATTTGGATTCACAAACTCAGCTAAACCTTGTTCTCCGTAGGCTTGAGAAGAAGGAATGTAAATATAAATTCGATCAGCTTTTTTAGACTTTTTTAACGCTTTTAACAAACCTTTAATTACACCTTTATCTGTAGATTTCAACATAAAAGGCTGATTACTTCTAAAAGAATTAAAGAACATTGGATGACTTTCACTACTAATCATACTATGAAATGTCACTATATTTTTATCATCAAAAGTTACTTTATTTGCTTTGTTTTCTTCTAACAACCAAACTTTAATTCCATCTACTGTTCTTGTAGGTTTCATTTTCTCTAGAATTCTAATTGTTAAATAGTTCACAGCATTTGGTGGAATTAATCCTTTAATACCTTTTTCACCTCTAGCAAGATTACCTGGTATTTGAACTCGCGCAAAATCTCCAACTTTTAATTTGGACACTGCAAACTCCCACCCTTTTGTTTGCATTTCAAATCCAACCATGAATGGGAAATTCGGTTTATTTAACAAATGATTTCCATCAACAACAGTTCCGTTTTTCAAGGTTACTTTGTAATCAATTAATACAACGTCTCCTTTTGAAATAGATTCACCTTTGCCTTTTTCCATCCAAGAAATGGCCATTCCATTTGGATATTTCTCAGTTGAAACAACATCTAAATCGTCCGAATTAAAAGCGGTAATTTCCTTTTTAATTGAAGGAATATCTGCTTTAGTTGTTTCTTTCTTTACACCTTCAACTTCACAAGCAACGATTGAAAACAAACAACTCGCAAAAACAATTTTCTTTATCATCTTAATTCTTTTAAATAAATATCTACAACAATTGGATTTAATGGCGGGATTTTATTCATATCTCCAACCAATCCATGAGCTAAATGACTTGGCATTACAAACTTTGCTTTATCACCAACTCTCATTTTCTTAATTCCTTCTTGAACTCCTGTTTCAATTTCACTATGATCAATGATAAACTTTTCTAATTCATCTTTCTCTGTTTCATAACATTTCGTTCCATCTAACAATGAAATCTTAAAATTGACCATTGCTACTCGCCCTGAAACTGCAGAATCACCTGATCCATTCTGATAAATCCAATACTGTAAACCTGTTCCAGTTTTAACTGTTTTCCAATCCTTGTGTTGAGCTAAAAATAATTTTATATCCAATTCTTCTTCAATCGCTAATTCTTTACCAAAATC
>CANGHX010000294.1 GCA_947453715.1 Flavobacteriales bacterium
ACAGGCGTTTGGGTAGGTGCAGAAGATAGAGGAGTTCGATTTAGATCTACCAACCAAGGTCAAGGAGCTCGTACAGCGTTGCCTATTTATGGGTATTTTATGAATCGCGTTTACAAAGATCCGAAGTTAAAAATATCGAAGGAAGACTTTGAAAAACCAGAAGATTTCGACGATTCGAAAGTTGATTGCAATGAGAATTATAGCATGGTTACGCGAGAGGAGGAAGAAGCATCTGGAGAAGAAGATACGGGTGATGGAGAAGAATTAGTACCTGTGGATCCAGACATAGAAGGAGGACTTAATTAGTTAAATCATATAGTTAAAAAAGATGAATAAAGTAGTAAGTAACGTTTCAGAAGCCCTAAAAGGAATCGAAGACAACATGACCTTGATGGTTGGTGGATTTGGTTTATGTGGTATTCCTGAAAATTCAATCGCAGAATTAGTAAAATTAGGCGTTAAAAATCTTACATGCATTTCAAACAATGCGGGTGTAGATGACTTCGGACTTGGATTGTTATTACAACAAAAACAAGTGAAGAAAATGATCAGTTCCTACGTTGGTGAAAACGACGAATTTGAACGTCAAATGTTATCTGGAGAATTAGAAGTAGATTTAATTCCTCAAGGTTCTTTAGCGGAAAGATGTCGTGCGGGAGGTGCAGGTATTCCAGCATTCTTTACACCAGCAGGTTACGGAACAGAAGTTGCAGAAGGAAAAGAAGTACGTGTTTTCAATGGTAAACCACACATCTTAGAATCCGCATTAGAGGCTGACTTTGCTATTGTAAAAGCTTGGAAAGGCGATACGGAAGGAAACTTAGTATATAAAGCAACAGCTCGCAACTTCAATCCAATGATGGCAATGGCAGGTAAAATTACGATTGCTGAAGTAGAGGAATTGGTTCCAGCTGGAGAATTAGATCCTAATCAAATTCACACACCAGGAATTTTCGTACAACGCATTTTCCAGGGAGAGAAATTTGAGAAACGCATTGAACAGAGAACGGTTAGATCAAAATAAATTTGAAGATGTGCTGATTTGAAAATTTGAAAATGAGGAACGATCGAGATAAAATTATTGTTAATTTAAGTTTTAAGTTCGCGCTTAATATTGTCGTTTTTTGTGAAACATTAGAAGAACAAAAAAAGTATACAATCGCTCGTCAATTAATCAAATCAGGTACATCAATTGGAGCTAATATTCGCGAAGCTCAAAATGCAGAATCAAAGAATGATTTCATTCACAAATTTAAGATTGCAGCGAAAGAAGTCGATGAAACGTATTATTGGTTAGAAATTTGTAAAGAAATTAAAACCTATCCATTTGATCAATCCTTAATTGACGAATTAGATAGTATTTCTCGAATTATCAATAAAATAATTTCCTCATCCAAAATTTCGAAAACGCTTCCATCTTCAAATTAACTAATTTTCAAATCTTCAAATTAGAAAAAAATGGCTTTAGATAAAGTAGGTATTGCAAAACGAATTGCACAAGAATTAAAAGACGGTTGGTATGTAAACTTAGGAATTGGTATCCCAACCTTAGTTGCAAACTATATCCCTCAAGGAATTGAAGTAGAATTTCAATCTGAGAACGGAATTTTAGGGATGGGTCCTTTCCCTTTTGAAGGAGAAGAAGACGCAGACTTAATCAATGCGGGTAAACAAACAATTACTGCAACGAAAGGAGCGGTGTTTTTTGACTCTGCGATGTCCTTTGCGATGATTAGAGGTCAGCACGTACAACTTACAGTGCTTGGCGCTATGGAAGTGTCTCAAAACGGAGATATCGCGAACTGGAAAATTCCAGGGAAAATGGTAAAAGGTATGGGTGGAGCAATGGATTTAGTAGCTTCTGCTGATAACATCATTGTTGCCATGATGCATTCAAACAAAGCGGGCGAATCTAAAATCTTGAAACAATGTACACTTCCTTTAACCGGGGTAGGTTGCGTGAAGAAAGTCGTTACTGAATTAGCAGTAATGGAGATCAAAGATGGTAAGTTCCACTTGATTGAACGTGCACCAGGGGTAAGTGTGGAAGAGATTATTTCTAAGACGGAAGGGGAATTGGTTGTTCCTGATAATGTTCCAGAAATGGTGTTGTAATAAGTGAATTTAATAAATTGCTTTTTCATCGTTCAACTGCAAAATTCAAATCCTCATTTACCAAAGTAAACTGCGGGTTAAATTTTTTGTTTGCCTCAAAAAATCTAATTTATTAAAATCACTTAAGAATATAAACGGGTAATTGGTTCGCTAATTATCCGTTTTTTAGTTGTATCCAATACGACCCTCCGTGTCTCTCCACATCTTGGAGATTAGGATGATTCCAAATTGGCACTAAAATCTCACTCAATTCCTTATCCTCACTGATAAAATAATTCGGTAACAAGGTAGAATAGCGCGTTGGATTTGCCAATACAAATGCAGCTAGGGTATATTGTTCCGAATAAAAACGATCGCACATAAATTGTGGATAATCGTACGGCAAATAGATATCGTGGATGTGCACAATTACTCCTGGATGCAAACGCGGTAATATTTCCAAAAAGAAAACCGTAGCATCCGAATTGGGAAGTACGCGGTGCGAATTATCAATAAATAAAATATCATTTTCCTTCAAGGAAAGTAAGAAGTCAATATCGATATTCTCAAAAGGTTTACGAATCACCTCATCCGAAATCGCATCTATTTCAGCACGTGGGTGTGGATCGATGGAAATAATTTTTGTTTGTAAGCCTTGCTCGTTGATTGCTTTACGCGCAACTTTCGTCGAATTACCAGAACCCACTTCTACGTATCGTTCCGGATTGTATTTTGCTAGTAAAGTATAAATTCCTATAATATCTAATCCAGGTAAAAACTGGTTATTATACGCTGGTTGGATTTGGTCTTTTTCGTCAATTTGTTTGTTGATTCCTTGAAAAACAGAAGTATACTTCAACGCTTCGTTTAAAAGCTCACGATAAACTGCTCTATTTTCATTAATGTTGGAGTATAACTGCCCGTGTGGGGCTTTTCCATGTCCGTGGCGTGGTTTAAAATCAACAGGATACTCCATGTATAATTTTTGCCATTTTGGAGAAAGGAATTTATAGAGGTTCTTTAATTTTCCAAGCATGAAGCACCTATTTCTTTAAAAAAACCATACGTAAAATGCCAACAATCATTTTACGGAAAAGGAAAATTAACAAGGCATAAG
>CANGHX010000295.1 GCA_947453715.1 Flavobacteriales bacterium
GAAGAATTAAAAATCGAATTCGGACCAGAAAAACCGGAAACTCAGAAACAAAAAGAGCCGAAAAAAGATTCCAAAATCAACAAGACACTTAATAAGTGGAAACAAGAGGCTGGGAAAGAGAAGAAAGAGGAGTTTGATGATTTTAATTAAGAGGGAATTTTGGATTTTGGATTTTGGATTTTGGATTTTGGATTTTGGATTAAGCAAAAAATTATATGTTGAATTACATTTATTCTATACTCAAAAGATGTAATAGTGATAAAAATGGAAAGTTGGAAAGCGATAGCTTAAGATTAATATTTGCTTTTATTTTTATAAACTTATTTTTTCCTTTTATCGTTTTATATATCAAATTTCGAGATCAAATACTTGATGCAAATATTTTTACTATTATACTATTTTCTTTGCTAATTGCATTTCTAATAGTTTATCCGTTTATACATGCATTTTACCCAGGCTACAAATATTTAGAAAAAGTCAAATCTTATAGTAAAGAAAAAGCATATTTTATTTTAATTCTTATAAGCGCACCATCCTTACTCTATTTATTCATAAATAAATGATTATTTAGCTTTGAAAATCAATCCAATTTTTGTATATTTAGAAATGTTCTAAAAAAGGTTTTGAATAATGTCTAAAGGAAAAATTATACCGAATTCTCCACAGTTAACACATGTTAATTCGTTAAAGACGTTAGTTGAAAACCGAACGATTTACAATCTTCAAAATTGTGAATTAAATATTTTTGAAACCTACCAACAATCTGATTTGGTTTCTTTAAAGTTCAATGATTTGGTGGTAACAAGTATGTTGAAAGGTAAAAAAATCATGCATTTGATGGAAGAAGATGGATTTGATTACACACCTGGTCAAACGGTGATTGTGCCATCTAACGTTGAAATGAAAATTGATTTCCCTGAAGCTACGATGAATAATCCCACACAGTGTTTGGCTTTGGCGATTGACAATCAAAAAATTAATCAAACTATTGATTTTCTAAATGAAAAATATCCGAAAGTAGGAGTCAACAATTATTGGCAATTAGACGAACGTAATTTCTTTTTTCAGAACAATGTTGAGTTAGCACAAACGATTAATAAATTAATAGGCATCTGTCAAAGTACCGCTCTTACGAAAGACGTTTTGGCTGATCTTGCATTACAGGAATTAATTGTTCAAATTTCTCAATGTCAAACCATAAAAGACATTCAACAAAATAAGATTCAAAGTTCAAATCCTTATTTTGCGGCTATACTCGAAAACATTCAGGATAACTTAACGTCTAAAATCAATGTGAAATCAATTGCCGATAGTGCTGGTTTGAGTTTGACTTCGTTTTATAGATTATTCAAAAAAGAAATGGGGATTAGTCCGGTGGAATATATCATCTTGGAACGTATCAAATTAGCGAAACAATTATTACAAGACCAAAGTATTTACATCAAAAATGTATCCTACGAATCAGGTTTTGAAAATCCAAATTACTTCATTCGTGCATTTAAATTACATGAAGGCATCACACCAAAACAATACCAACAATTAAATAATCAAGCTTAACTAATCAATCGTATAAGTTGGTGTTAAATTTTCCAATTCATTCTGCTCAAACATTCGCGATTGAACGATAAATCGATAACCTAATGGAATTTCCAACGAAAAACTTGAACCTCTTCCTTTCGAAACATCGATTGTTAACTGAGTATATTTCCAATATTCAAATTGGTCTTTTGCCATCCAAAATTCACAACCTTCAATTGTTCCAATACAAATATCGCTGGAACCAATAATGAAATCACCTTTTTCAAAACACATTGGTTGCGAACCATCACAACAACCACCACTTTGATGAAACATTAATTCACCAAATTTTGATTTCAATTGATTGACAATTTCAATGGCTTCTTTTGTGAATAATACTCTTGAGATCGTTTTCATAATTTTAATATTAAAATAAAAATCCCCTCATCAAAAGTTGACAAGGGGATTCAAATCATTTATTCATCAAAAGAAACCTAATTTATTTTTACTGTAAGAAACCAACATGTTTTTTGTTTGACGATAGTATCCTAACATCATTTTGTGATTCTCTCTTCCGAAACCAGATTTTTTATATCCACCAAAAGGCGCATGAGCTGGATAATGGTGATAACAATTTACCCAAACACGTCCAGCTTGAATTGCTCTTGGAACTTGATATAATTCATGTGCATCTCTTGTCCAAACACCTGCTCCCAAACCATACATTGTATCATTGGCAATTTCAAGTGCCTCTTCTGTTGTTTTAAAAGTGGTAACACAAACTACAGGACCAAAGATTTCTTCTTGGAAAATTCGCATTTTGTTATGTCCTTTAAACAAAGTTGGTTGAATGTAATAACCTCCAGCTAAATCATCATCCAATTTTTGAACATCTCCACCGCATAATAATTCAGCACCTTCTTCTTTTCCTAATTTTAAATACGATTGAATTTTCTCATATTGATCATTTGAAGCTTGAGCTCCCATCATCGTAGCTGGATCTAATGGATTACCCATTTTAATCGCTTTTGTTCGTTCAATTACTTTCGACATGAATTTATCGTAAATACTTTCATGAACCAAAATTCTAGACGGACACGTACATACTTCCCCTTGATTCACCGCAAACATTACTGCACCTTCCACTGCTTTGTCAAAGAAATCATCATCGGCATCAGCTACAGATGGAAAGAAAATATTTGGTGACTTCCCTCCTAGCTCCATTGTTACTGGAATTAAATTCTCAGATGCATATTGCATAATTAATCTACCTGTTGTTGTTTCTCCAGTAAATGAAACTTTAGAAATTCGTGGAGATTGCGCCAATGGTTTTCCAGCTTCTGGTCCAAAACCTGAAACTACATTGATTACTCCTGGAGGAAGAATATCTTTTATCAAATCCATGAAAATCATGATTGATGTTGGAGTTTGTTCAGCTGGTTTTACAACTGCACAACATCCAGCAGCTAAAGCCGGAGCCATTTTCCAAACGGCCATCAATAAAGGGAAATTCCAAGGAATAATTTGTCCAACAACTCCCAATGGTTCATGAATGACAATGCTTACTGTTGTTTCATCGTGCTCAGAAATCGATCCTTCTTCTGCTCTAATGACACCCGCAAAATAACGAAAGTGATCAATACATAAAGGTAAATCAACATTTACTGTTTCACGAATAGGTTTTCCGTTGTC
>CANGHX010000296.1 GCA_947453715.1 Flavobacteriales bacterium
ACATATAGGCTTACATTTTGATGCTTATGATAAAAATATTTTCAATCCTATTATAAAAGACGAAATTATTGACGCAACTCCTATAAATGATGGGCATATAACAGTGTACCTTCCGCAATATTCAATTGCCATTTTAGAGCCTTATTTATTACAACAACGTAAATATCATTTTGAAGTATTTACAAAGGAAGTAACCGGAATTGTATGTAAAAATAACATTACATATTATCCTATTAATAACAGACAGTTTACTAGTAGTATGATTCGTTGCTATGGCATTATTACTGCTGGCGGATTTGAAACGCCTGCCGAAGCTATGTACATGAATAAAAAAGTGTTAAGTATTCCAATTATGCACCATTATGAACAAGCCTGTAATTCGGTTGCGCTTGAAAAAAAAGGCGTCATGGTATTAAAAAAAATAGATCAACACTTTGCACAACATTTCGACGAATGGATGAATGAAAAAAAACCAGTTCAATTAAACCTTACCCATACCACGGCACAAATTGTTGACATACTCATCAATACTGCCAATAAACAATAATTATGTATACGATTTTAAATCAAAACGGAGAGAAGGTTGCCCATATCCAAAATATGATGATCATGGATTTGTCCCAAGAACAAGTGCTAGGCATCTTAATTGGAGACTGTTTTTTTGGAAGAAAAAACAATGTGATCGGAAAAATATTTAATAAAACCGCTTATTTAATTAATGGCGAAATTGTCGGTAAGGTGGTTAACAATGAGGAGTTTAAAAATATTGCTTTAAAAAAAGTCCAAATGCAGGCTGCATGGGACATTCTCACTAATATTAAAGAACATACCAGTACTTGGATTGTAGAAACAAACAAGTGGTCTGAAAAGCCATTGTTGTTTCATTTATTGTAGTACTTTAATTTTAACCAACAATACTTAACATTTAGGTAACAATTACTTCATAAAGTCATAACAAGACAATTGCTATTAATAATTTAGCCAAAGTTACTTTCGCCATTCATTAAATAATTAGACATGAGTGGTAAATCATTAACGCAAAAATTAGTAAGCGTTATACTCCCAATTTTACTATTAGTTACCATTAATAGCTTTGCAGGTGATATTAAAGGCAGGGTGGTTGATGCTAGTAATGGTGAGCCTTTAGTAGGCGCAACAGTTTCTGTAAACAACAGAACTTTAATGGTTAAGCTTGACGGAACTTATCATTTTAAAAATGTAAGCGCAGGTAAGTTTACCGTTAAAGTAACTTATGCAGGATATAAAACAGATGCAAGAGAAGTTCAATTAAATAGTGCCAATGATATTAAGGTTTTGGACATTAATTTAGAACCAACAGCTTCATCATTAAGTTCTGTAACAGTGAGTTCAACAAATAAAGACAATGATAAATCAGTAAGAAGATTAGAAAAAGTAGCTGATCCAATTATCAACGTATTGTCTTCTAAAAACATTCAATTATTACCAGACATCACTGTTGCTAACGCTTTACAAAGAGTAAGTGGTGTAACGATTGAAAAAAGTGGTTCTGGTGAAGCTAGATACCCAATTATTAGAGGTATGGAAAAAAGATATATTAACACTTTAGTAAATGGCATCAAAATTCCAAGCCCTGATAATAAGAATCGTTTTATTCCATTAGATTTATTCCCTTCTGAACTATTAGAGCGTTTAGAAGTTGGTAAAAGTTTAACGCCAAGTATGGAAGGGGATGCAATAGGAGGTACTATTAATTTAGTAATGAAAGATGCGCCTGATCGTTTATTGGTTCAAGGCAATATTGCAGGTGGATTTAACACTTCATTTCCTGATCAAAAATTCAGCAAGTTTGACAATAGCACCATGAATGTGTTGTCTCCTGCTCAAATTAACGGAAGTGCATATGTTGCTAACTTAAACGATTTGCCAGTAGCGCATTTGAATTATAATGAAAAATCAAACCCAGTTAATTCTACAATGGGATTGACTTTAGGTAATCGATTTGGAAAAGACAGACAATTTGGGTTTGTTGTATCAGGAAGTTATCAGAATATATTTAGAGGTACTACTTCAAACTTCTTTTTACCTAACTCTCAACCAGGTTTAAATAATATTCCATTGTTCTCTGACTTACAGTTAAGACAATATTCAGTTCAAAGTCAAAGAAAGGGCATTAATGCTAAAATGGATTACCGTATTAATAAGAACAACAAAATTTCATTGTTTAATACCTATGTACGTTTAGACGATTACCAAACTCGTTTTATTTGGGATACTGTTGCTTTAAATTCATTAATTAACAAGTCAACAAGAAGCCAATGGATATTCCAATCCATCAATAGCACTACTTTACAAGGGGAGCATAAATTAAGTAATACGGATCGTTTGGATTGGTCATTGGTTTATTCTTTGGCTAAAAGTAATATGCCAGATCAGTCTACTTATACGCATGAGTATCCAATCGTACCAACAAGCTTGACCATTGACAAATTGCAATCTATGTCAAGAATATGGACAAGCAATACAGACAAAGACCAATCAGCTTATTTAAATTATACAAAGAATACTTCTTTATTTAATAGAGATATTGAATTAAAAGTAGGTGGTTTGTATAGAGACAAAAATAGAGACAACTACTATATTGCTTATTCTTTGAATCCAGTGTTAGGGGCAGCTTATAACACAATTAATACTGCACAATTTTTGTTTAATCCAATTAGTAATGGAACGCCAAGTTTAAATGGCAACAACTATACTTTTGAAGAAAAAATTACTGCAGGCTATGTGCAAGGCAAATGGAACTTATCCAATAATTTTGAATTATTAGGTGGCGTAAGAGCAGAAAATACCAACCAGCATTACGAAACTTTATTGACAAAAGATGTTCAAGCTAAATCTGGTACGATTCAATACACCGATTTATTACCAAGTGCACAAGTTAAATATGCATTAAGTACTAATCAAAATTTACGTTTTGCATATTACAGAGCAATTGCTAGACCAGGTTTTTCTGAGTTAATTCCAGATGGCGCAGACGGCGAATTTTTTAAAGAAGTTGGTGACCCAACGAATTTAAAGCATACCGTTGCAGACAATTTAGACCTTCGTTATGAATTATATAGCAAGGGTTCAGACCAATTGTTATTAGGTGGTTTTTACAAGGATATTCAAAATCCTATTGAAATTTCGGCTGTAAAACCTCAAAACGTAAATAGT
>CANGHX010000297.1 GCA_947453715.1 Flavobacteriales bacterium
CATTTGCTTTTAATTCAGTTCCCCAAGCATAATGTTTTAATAAAACTTCTTTTCCTTCATCAGAAGTCGGATTTTTCCAACCTTCCAAAGTTTCCGCTATTATAATGAAAACATTTAAAGGCTTTTCATTGAGAATATTATTTTCCATAACTACTAATTTTTATTGTTCCAAAAATGGGTAATCTGTAAATCCTTTTTCACCACCACCATACATCGTATTTCTATCTGGTGTATTCAATTCTGCGTTTAATTCAAAACGTTTTGGTAAATCTGGATTCGCAATAAATGCTGAACCATAAGACACTAAATGTGCTCTATTATTTTCTAATTCTTGTTCTCCTTTTTGTTGGTCATAACCACCATTTACGATAATCGTTTTGTCAAATAAATGTCCAAATGTAGTTAATACATCTTTCGGCCAAGTTGGGAAAGCATCGATTGGAAACATTGGTTGCATTAATTGGATATATGCTAATGGAAGTTTGTTTAATTCTGAAATTAAATATGAAAATAGGGCAGTAGGGTCACTGTCAATCATCCCATTGTAAGGAATACTTGGAGAAAGTTTGATTCCAGCTTTATCTTTTCCGAAAACTTCTACTAATGCATTCATGATTTCTAACACAAATCGACTTCTGTTTTCAATTGAACCACCAAATTCATCGTTACGTTTGTTTGCACCATCTACTAAAAATTGATTCGGCAAATAACCAAATGCACTATGCAATTCTACTCCATCAAATCCTGCTTCTTTTGCATTGATTGCTGCTTGTTTATAGTCTTGGATAATTTGCTTTACTTCTTCTGTCGTTAGTTCTCTTGGTGTTTCATATTCTTTCGGTCCTTGTGATGTGAAATGTGTTTGACCTTCAATTGCAATTGCTGAAGCCGAAACAGGTAAAACACCTTTTTTGTCGATTGAATGACCAACTCTTCCCGTATGCCATAACTGAGCGAAAATTAATCCATTCGCTTCGTGAACTGCATCAGTTACCTTTTTCCAAGATGTAATTTGTTCTCGAGTATAAAGTCCTGGAGTCAAAGGACTTCCGATTGCTTGTTCAGAGATATTTACAGCTTCTGTGATAATCAAACCAGCTGAAGCACGCTGAACGTAATACTTTACGATTAAGTTATTTACTTCCCCTTGTGCATTCGCTCTACTTCTTGTCATTGGTGCCATTACAAGTCTGTTTTTCAACTCTAAATCACCAATTTTTAATTTTTCTAATAATTTCATCTTTTAACTTTTAACTATTAATTCTTAACTATAAACTTATTTCCCCCATTTTCCCCATCTGATAATCATTCACCACTTGTTGAATTTGTTCCATTGAATTCATTACAAACGAAGCGTAACCAACAATCGGTTCATTTAAAGGTAAACCACCCAAAACGATTATTCTTGCTGGATTTTTAGTTTTGATTTGAATTTTTTCGCCTTCAAAACTCATTTTGGTCATTGAAGTTGGTTGTAACACTTTGCCATCAATTTCAATCTCTCCTTCTATCACATAAATCCCACTTGAATAATCTGTTTCTATAGGTAGTTCAAATTCTTTATTTGCTGGAATTTGAATATCAAATATCATCGCAGGAGATAAAGAACTTACGGGAGATTTCTCTCCTTTTAATTCGCCGACAACAATTTTGTATTCTATATCGTTTTCAACTAAAACTGGAAATTGATCTTTTGAATAATGAAAAAAGTCAGGTTCAATGAATTTATCTTTTGCAGGAAGTGAAATCCAAAATTGTAATCCGTGAACTTGTTCATTTTCCGTTCCAACTTCGTCTAGCCCTTCCGCATGAATAATCCCTTTTCCTGCCTGCATCCATGCCAAATCGCCACTTTGTATCAGAGCTTCGTGACCATAACTATCAAGATGACGGTTACTTCCTTCCAATAAATAAGTTATCGTAGCAATTCCCGCGTGTGGGTGTGGAGGAACACCTTTGAAATCAGGTGATTTTTTGAATGGACCAAAGTGATCTAAAAATACGAAAGGATCTAAATCTCCAACGGTACTTGGTATGACTTGTCGCACATGCGGTCCCATACTTTTGCTGATCGGAGCTTTGAATGATGCTATAATTTTCTTTTCCATTTTCTTAATTAGTTATACGTACAACTATTACTTTAATTTTTTTTTAACTTCTAATTTTATCTAACAATTCATTTAATTGAATAGCCTCATTTTCGGTTAATTTGGTAATGTTATGATCGAATTTTATTAATTCAGTATCTAATACTTTTAATTTTTCTAACCCTAAATCAGTAATTGAAATTTCATATTCTCTTTTATCTTTTGAAGATTGAGCAACAGAAATTAATTGTTTAGTGACTAGTTTTTTGACGATTAAAGTCAAGTTTGATTTAGGAGCAACCATTCTACTTAATACATCTTTTTGACACATACATTCAGGATATTTTCCTCTTAAAATGCGAAGCACATTGAATTGTTCATGCGTTAAATCGTAAGGTTTTAAGTAAGAAGAGATTTGATTATAGATAAAATTTGCAGTAAACAAAATATTAATGTTAGCCTTAATGACCACATTATTAAACTTTTTTTGCTGTAAATCTTGTTCTAACTTTCCCATTTTTTTACTCTAATAATTTCAAATTTATAAATAATAGTTATATGTACAACTATTATTTTGAATTTTATTTTCATTATATTTAAAAATCAATTAATGGATGATGAAAACAAGCGACTTAATAAATCTTATTGTAATTAATTTCGAACAAAAAGCAGATGAAAATCGAGCAATAAGTGCTTCAAACTACATGAAAGGAAAATTTACTTTTTATGGCGTCGATGCAACAACTCGAAAAGCAATTCAAAAAGAATGGTTTACACTTTTAAAACAAAATGATAACTCAATTAATCGCTGGGAGATTGTTCGTGAATTATGGGAAAAAGAATACCGTGAACTGCATTATGTAGCGATAGACTGGATGAATTCGTGGAAAAAAGAAACGCTTCAAAAAGAAGATATCGAGCAATTTGAATGGTTCATTACAAATCATTCTTGGTGGGATTCGGTTGATAGTATTGCCAGTAATGTTTTAGGAACTTATTTCAAACAATTTCCTGATCAAGTAGAAAATGTAATTCAAGAATGGCGCAATAATTCAAATATGTGGTTGAATAGAAGTTGTTTAATTTATCAATTGAAATATAAAAA
>CANGHX010000298.1 GCA_947453715.1 Flavobacteriales bacterium
CTTCAACGGTCGTGGGTTGAACCTTCAACGGTCGTGGGTTGAACCTTCAACGGTCGTGGGTTGAACCTTCAACGGTCGTGGGTTGAGCCTTCAACAGTCGTGGGTTGAACCTTCAACGGTCGTGGGTTGAGCCTTCAACGGTCGTGGGTTGAACCTTCAACAGTCGGATTATGAAGATTCAGTCTTAAAATAACAAGCAAACTACCTATTTAATCAAAATAGTCTTCGTTATCTTTTCTTCGGTAGAATATACACTTAAACAGTAAGTTCCTTTAAGGTTAAGGCTACTTACATCCCAACTGTTTATAGCTGTTCCTCCGGTATGATTGACCTGTTTGGTGGCAATCATTTTTCCATCTATTCCATAAAGTTTGAGCGTATACATACCCGCCAATTGATTATCAAATGTAATATTGATTATTTTACCAACCACTGGGTTGGGGTAAATACTAATCTTTCTGGAGGAACTATTCTTGTTCGTTACAGCTATTACAGCCGAATAAGTTTGCCCCCCGGCTTTATCTATTTGTTTTAAGCGGTAGTAACTGATAGCTGAATTTGTGGTTATATCAGTGTAGGTATAACTCAATTTCCCCATATAGTTGCCGGTAGCAGTTTGTGCAGGAATAAATTGTAAATCAGTAAAGCTGGTTCCCTCTGTGCTATGCTGAATATAGAAACCTTTGTTATTTATCTCGTTGGTGGTTGTCCAATAGAGTTGATTTCCTGCCACTGAAGTGTTGCCACTAAATGAACTAAGCGTTATTGGAGTTGGCCAAGGCGTATTATATTCAAATGCACCCCTACATGGTGGTAGCTTTCTATCTCCCGGAACAGGATTGCCCCATAAGTCTGCAGAAGGAGCACCGGCAATAACCATCCCTGAATTGATGCAGGGAGAAGTAGATTTCAGCTTATAACCGTCTACAGTTGAAATGCCTGTTGTTGCAGTTCCCGGAGCTATAAACAACGGATTGCTGGTTAGCTTAAAAGCATCGGCAGGCTCAGTGGCAGGATGACTACCATAAAAAGTATTGTACTCTATTCTTCTGATCTGTGTGGACGCCCCTGTGTCTATGAATATATACCTGGCACCTGAACTTGCTTTTGTAAGATTGAAAATGATGTTATTCCTGAAGTTATAGGTATGGTTACTACTTGCATTTTCGTGTATTATCTCAGGACTCAAGCCAGATTTGCAATAAAATACATTATTATAAATTTCATTTCCTGAGGATGGGTAGTTGAGGTAAACCAGATCGCCGTAATCGTTTTGACTGATATTATACCTGGCAGTACATCCGGTATCAGCAGGATCTGGGATTCGCGGAACTGTATTGCCCGGTTGATTTCTCGAATTACATCCCCAATATAATCCCTGACTATTATCGTGGCTGTAACTATATTGAAAGATGATGTTAACACTCCCTAAATCTGGATCATACATACTTCCGTCTATCGAACCTGGATCAATCAACTGAGAATTAGCTCTGTTAAAATAACCTTCATTGTACTGAAACACAGTGCCCCTTGCCCTTGCAGTAAACATGGTGTTTCCGGTTGTACCCACTGCAGTTTCATAACATACGTTGCGTTCAATAAGTCCTGTAGAATCGGTACATCTTATTATCATCGCATTCTTTCCTATATGATGTAAGATATTATTGCTAATCTTGACGTTACTAAAACGCCTTGCAAACCAGTTATTATACTCATTACTAGCGGGATAATAAGCGTTGTATTCATTGTCAAATGCCAGCCCAATATTTTCACAATAACTGATAGTGCAACTATCAATCAGTACATCATTGAAACGAGATTTACTATTAGCTTTGTCACTACTCAACACATCAAAGTAAATTCCTCCTGTTCTCTTTGGTATGGCGCCATTTAGGGTTGTGCTTCCACTGCCCAACTGTCCCTTTATATGGTGAATATTTAAGTTCTTGAGATAGATATGATTGGCTGTGCCAAAATTGCTCAATGCAACCATCACTCCTCTCCTGTCCGCTCCCAGAGGATTGGTGCCATTTTGATATAGCCCCACAAAGAAGTCGCTGTTAATTGGACCACGTGGGGAATTGGTTATTTCCAGGTTCTTAATTTCTATGTACTGCTGATTATAAAGATAAACGACAGCTTGCCCTGTGATACCATTACCGGCAAGCAATGGTGCTGCTCCTATTTCGTATCTATCAATGATGATTGGATTTCCGTCTGCTCCGGAACCTTTAAAGGAAAGTCTTTGACCGGTCCAGCTACAACCACTTCTCAGAAAGACTTTTGTGCCTGGCGTTAATGTCATTGAATTTAACTTGGTCACAGAGTTAAATGGCGCGTTTAGACTTCCATTATTAGCATCATTACCATTGATTGAATCTATGTAATACTGGTTTTGGGCATTTAAATTACCTACAGTAAAAGCCAGTAATACTACAATAACCGATTTAAGAGATTTATATGCCACTGAAAAGTAGATTTTTTTATAATGAGTTTGAGTAAAGATGATTGAAAATATAAAATCGCTTCCTAGATAGCTGACATTCACAAAGTTTTAAAAAAGTTTTACAAAACCGCACTCTTCAACTAATGAAACCTTAAAAAAGGTGACATCCTAACGAGTTATGTAGTCATCCCTGTTAAAAAGATGACGTCCTAACAAGTTATATAGTCATCCCTGTTAAAAAGGTGCTATACTAACAAGTTATCTGGCAAAAAGGTTATTGAGTAATATTTATATCTACTTCCCTAACAACTTGCTTCTGACCACTAACCCTGTTATTACTAGCTATAAAATAAACTTTGTGTAGCCCTGCATTTGAAAATTTGTATCCAAACCTTTTTAATGGGGATTGGGTGATGTTTTTAATTGGAATAGCTAAATCAGGAGAAGCTGCATTAGGATATAGCGCATTCGATACAATCCAACTCTCTGTGTAGGCAGTACCGTATTTGGGAATGAACTTGATTAACGAAGAGGAAGTACTCCAGCCATACAATTGATTAGCCGCTTTTATCGCCTTCCAAGTAGCACTTTTTGACCCACCTGCAACTATCTTAGGTCCGAAATCGACGCTTGAACCATCTGGAAAGTTATTGACGAGCGTAAAACTGCCAAGTGTTATACCATTCGATCCTAAATTATGAGTAGAGTCTGCTTTGTATAAGAATGCAATGTTGAA
>CANGHX010000299.1 GCA_947453715.1 Flavobacteriales bacterium
GCAACAAATGGATGTTCTAATACTCAAACTGCTAATGTTACAATAAATGCTTTGCCACCAGTTACTTTAACAAATTTCCCAGTTTTATGCCAAAATTCAGGTGCCTACAATTTGATTGAAGGATTGCCAACCGGAGGAACTTATTCTGGAGTAAATGTGAATGGATCAAATTTCCTTCCATTAGTCGTCGGTCAAAATACAATCAATTATTATTATTCAGACATAAATGGATGTTCGAATTCTATTCAAAATCAATTAAATGTTGATGCTTGTGCAGGATTAGAAGAAAAAAATGAAACTGATTTTTCGATTTATCCAAATCCAGCAAAAGAAGAATTTATCATACTTTTAAAGAATACAATTGTTGGAAGTATAACAATAAAAGATTTACTTGGGAGAATACTTTTTTATGAAAATTCAACTTTGAATGGTCATTTTAAAATCGATGTTTCTAATTTTCCGAATGGAAATTACATTGTTGAATTCAAATCGGATAATGATGTAAGAATTTCAAAAATTCAAGTCTTGAGATAAAATTAATACAAGAAATTATTGTAAGGATAACGAACTTTAAAAATTCGTTTTACTTCCTCATAAAGAACTTCTTTTAATTCGTCAACATTGTCTTTTTCTTGGGCAGAAACGAATACACATTTTGTGTTATTCAACTTAGACATCCATGTTTTTTTCAAATCTTCCAACGAATAATTTTCTGGTTTCATTGGACTTGGATCGTTTTCGTCTTTTTCTTTGAAATTGTAAGCATCAATCTTATTGAAAACCAAAATAACCGGTTTTTCAGAATCATCAATTTCAGCTAACGTTTCGTTCACAACATTGTAATGATCTTCGAAATTTGGATGTGAAATATCTAAAATATGAATCAACAAATCAGCTTCACGAACTTCATCTAACGTTGACTTAAATGATTCTACTAATTGATGCGGTAATTTTCTAATAAATCCAACAGTATCAGTTAGTAAGAAAGGTAAATTTTCCAATACGACTTTACGAACAGTTGTATCTAAAGTAGCAAATAATTTATTTTCAGCAAAAACTTCCGATTTACTTAATAAGTTCATCATCGTACTTTTACCAACATTCGTATATCCAACAAGTGCAACACGAACTAACTGTCCACGGTTTCCACGTTGAACTGACATTTGCTTATCTATTTCCTTTAATTTCTCTTTTAAAAGCGATATTTTTTGTTGAATTACACGTCTATCAGATTCAATTTGAGTTTCCCCAGGACCTCTTAAACCAATACCACCTTTTTGACGTTCAAGGTGTGTCCATAAACCTGTCAAACGAGGAAGCATGTATTGTAATTGAGCTAATTCCACCTGCGTTTTAGCGTGAGAAGTTCTAGCACGACTTGCAAAAATGTCAAGTATTAATGAATTTCGATCCATCACTTTACATTCTAGAATTCTTTCAATATTTCTTAATTGAGAAGGAGAAAGTTCATCATCGAAAATAACAATATCAATTGCATTTTGTTGAACGTAATCACGAACTTCTTCGATTTTACCTTTTCCAACAAAGGTTTTAGGATTTTCTATTTGTACTTTTTGAAGAAAAACTTTCTGAGTAATTGCTCCAGCAGTTTCAGCTAAAAAACGCAATTCTTCAATGTATTCTTTTGCTTGATCTTCAGTAATAGCTTGAGTTATAATACCAACTAATACACACGTTTCTTCAACGGCATCTACTAAAACGTGACTACTTTGTTGCTCTTCCATTATTTTCTTAAAGAAATTACATATGAAACAATGCTATCCATTTGTTCCCCTTCTTGAATTATTCCTTCAAAAGAAGGCATCCCATTTTTACCGTTCTGGATTCGGTCTTTGATTTCTTCTTTTTTCAAATTGCTAATCGATAAATCTTTAGCTCCTGACATTCCTAAAGTGCCATCGCATCCGTGACAAGAAGAACAATTTGATTCAAAAAGATGTTTAATCTCTGCTTTTGATATTGGTTGTTTTGATTCAGTTTGATTTTTTGAAGTATCACTTGAATTACATGATACTATAAAACTGAAAATAAATAATATATAACTTATTCTTAAAACCATTTCCCTCCTAAAGCAGCTCTAAATGGCCAAGGAATTGAAGCTAATATTAAAATCAATCCGATTAAGTACCAAGTTGCGATTTTTGAATGTTTTTGAATTGGAGCAGTAATTTTTTCTGCTTTTTTTCTTCCAATAGTAACAATTACTAAAGCAATAATCATCAAAGCGATATGTTCCATTCCAAAGAAACGGTTTACAGGACTTTTCATCCAACCGTTAGGATTTGAATAATTCACTTTACTAGAAGTAAACATCAAAATAATTCCAATTAACAATTGTGTATGAAGCATGATCATTGCAAATAAATTGATCATTTTATCTTTTTTAGAATATTCTCCTTTTCTTTTTGAAGCAATAGCATTAAAAATTGCAACAACTAATAATATAAGAGCGATCCAACGTAATCCTGAGTGTATGTGAACTAATCCTTCCATAATTTGAATTTGTAAGCGACAAAAATAAACTAAAATCGGTTACCAACTCTTAAAATCTCAAACAATTTAAATGGATTTTGTTAATTTCACGACCCGTTAAATACATTAATATAACTATGAAGTATATTTTTTCGCTTTTATTTCTATTTTCTTTCTTTGTTTTTTCTCAAGAATTCTCTCCAAAAAATGGGGTAGAGGACTCAAAGGCAGCTTATTACTTTTTAACTAACGCAACGATTATTGTTTCTCCAACAAAAACGATTGAAGGTGGAAGTTTATTAATTAAAGACAATGAAATTATTGAGGTTGGTAAATCTATTTCTGCTCCAAAAGATGCAGTAATTGTTGATTGCCAGGGTAAAACCATTGTTGCAGCGTTTATAGAAACATATTCTTCTGTTGGTTTACCAGAGCCGACATCGAAAGGATTTAGTTTTCAACCGCAAATAGAGACTTCTAAAAAAGGAGCTTACTATTGGAATGAAAGTATACATCCAGAAACAGATCCAAGTTTAGTTTATTCAATTAACGAAAAAGCGAATGAAGAATTAATTAAAATGGGATTTGGCTTAGCAGTTACGCATATTCAAGATGGAATTGCTAGAGGTAATGGTTCTTTAATTTCATTAGGATCTTCTTCTGAAAATAAGCATTTATTAAAGCC
>CANGHX010000300.1 GCA_947453715.1 Flavobacteriales bacterium
TCATCATAATCATGTTTTGGAATACAGCTCCCCAAAATTAAACTGAAAAAAAATATTATAATAACTACATTTTTCATCTTCTTTGTTTTATAAATCCCGCTCCGCTGGATTTGCACCGCGTAGCAGCTACGAAGTAAATCCTGCGGTATATGTAAACTCAAATCGAAGCGCAATCTTCTATGGATTACCTACGGTGAGAACGCTAACGCTAAGTTTTCAATCCATAATAATAACCCTCAACTACTACAACCCAAAATTAATAATTTCATCTAATCGTTATCAACTTCGGTGCAATTTTCTCTACTTCAAGCACGCTTTACATATCTTGATAATTCGTTGCTGATGAGTAAATCCACTCAGCTGAGCGGGGAGTATAAAAAAAATCATTTTTTATATCCAATTTCTGTTCGTGGTATTTTTTGATTCTGCATAAACTGTTTTAGATAATTATAAATCATATCAATACGATCTTCGTGACCATCAATCACTTTACGCATATCTTCCAACTGTAATAGAAGTTCTTTGTGAGTCAGTAGTAACTCTCTCATTTTTATGAATATTCGTATTATGTGAACATTTACATTAATCGCTTTATCACTATTCAAGACACTTGAAAGCATTAATATACCATGTTCTGTAAAGACAAAAGGGGCAGTTCTTCTTCCTCCCCAACTTGTGGTCGCATTTTGCGACTTCAAGTCTTCCCATTCTTCTGTGTTTAATTGAAACATGAAATCGGATGGGAAACGATTAATATTACGTTTCACTTGTTCATTTAACCGTTTTGTTTCAACTTGATATAGTTCTGATAGATCACTATCAATCATTACTTTTTGATTTCTAAATTGATAAATCTTACTTAGGATTATTTCATCTGGAATAATAAATAGTTCTTGCATAATTATTTATTCTGTACTTAAATGGATGGTTTTCTTTACTTTCAATTTTGTTGCATCTACTGAAGATAGTGAAAATTATTCTGTTTAGGTTTTACGTATGGATAAAATATCCATGCAAATAACTACTTCGGATTAAATCACGAAAACCGCAGGATCTGGAGATCCAGCGGAGCGGGAAATCTCAAATTGACCAAGCACTTCTAGATATTAATTTATCGTCGTGTATTTAATCATCATAAGTTTTATAAATCCAACAATGTTTGGGCTTAAAAGCTTTTTCATGATAACCTACTAATTTTGGATGACTTGTATTTATATTTTTTACTTTAATAAAACTATAAAAGAAATAATCAACCCCTAATATTTTCATTTGTTCAGGTGTATGAGCAATATTCATATAACCTAACTTTGGTACACCGTTCATTTCTTCATGAAACACTTTCCATTCATTATTTTTCTTCTGAAAAAAAAGTCTCACATAAAAATCTGTCTCAATAGGAGTTTTGATAGAATCTTTTTCATAAATAGTATCTCTTATTCCTTTTTCATTTATTACTATTCTATCTTTTTCTCGAACATCATAATAACTGTTTTTGGTTGCAATATTATAAATTACACACAATGCAATATTTTTATTTCTGTTTAGCAAAATTAAAGAGTCCATAAACACTAAAGATTTTGCTTGAGGGAAACGATATTGCGAACGTTTTAGCCAAAAATCTGTTCTTTGATTTAAGGTTTCAAATATTGAATTATAAATAGAATCACCTCCTAATCTTTGTTTTGAATCGACAAATAATTGTTCTCGAATTGATTTTAATTCTGAAACACTATGTGAAAGTGATTCGGGAAATTTTCTATAAAATGAATTCATATCAGGGTATTCATGTTTTGGAAAAATAACTCTTGGATTAGTAAATAATAATATAATCAGAATTATAAAAAATGCTAAAAGGGCTTTGAATAAGAATCTGAGTAAGACTTTCATTATCTTTTTTTAATGTATTGATTTACAGCTCCAATGGATTTACAATTCCTGCGGAACCGCTCACTTAAGCTTTAATAATTTCAACGATCCAAAAGTGAATCATTTTCTTTGGCATCGATTGTTTCATTCTTCCATTTCTTTTCTAAAAAACGATAATACAACCAAACAGCTATACTTCCAATAAGTAGTGTAACAAAGCCAATAACTAATAAAGTTGCCATTTCAGAAACCATTGCAACATTTCCAGTTAAAGCGAAAATCATTCCCAACAAAAATTGTAAGCCATACGTGACTCCAAAGAAAAGTAATATACTTAAAAAGATGTACTTCTTTTTATCTTTATCGTAGTCAAAACTTAAACGCGAAAAACGACTACCTACTATGAAAACACCGATTAGAATTAGTAACATAAAATATATTTAAGGATTAAATTATAAGTCAAATATAAAAACTATCTGATAAAATTTGAAGTGTGGTTTTGAAAAAATTAATTCATCCATAAATTGGTGAAATAGATTGAAGAGAATAATACTTCTTTCTACAATATTTCCTTTAAATCCAATTCCTTAATCGTTTCTAAATTTTCAGGAAAAGGAAAATCTCCTAATTGATATCTCTCTTCCCACATTCTAGTTATTTCGCTTTTGGGAAGTTTGGATTCAAATACTCCTCTATCAACTTCTTTGGCTTCAAGAATTTCAACATCATTACTAGGTCTAACTCCTAGTTTAACAAGGTCGCCTTCAAATCCTTCAAAAATAGCATTGCACCCTCTTATTTCAACCCAAATGCGAGTCTTAAAAATCATTTCTAAATCTGACTTATCCACCCAAAAAACTTCATTTTCTTTACATACCCTTAAAGGACCAATTCTGACCTTATCGTCATTTAAACTGCCTATAGGTCTATAAAAATCACCATTATATTTTACTTTTTTACCTGTAAATAAAGTCATCTTTTAATATTTATTTTAGATCAACATTTGTTTCTTTAAGTCATGAAACTTTAACTTACAATGTCTCCACATAATTCTTAAAATTATCCAAAATCATTTGCCATCCTTGTTGTTGCATTTCAATTGGATTTTCATTTTCTGGGTCAAAGATTTCTGTAACGGTTACCATACCATCTTTCTCTTCGAAAATGACTGCTATTTCTCTTTTGTCTTCTAAGATGTAATCATATCGTTTGTGAAGTTCCAAAAAGGTATATTCTCCTTCGAAATCAAAACCGAAACTTTGATCTTTCGCTTCCATTCTCGTCATGAA
>CANGHX010000301.1 GCA_947453715.1 Flavobacteriales bacterium
CCAGAAACTACAGAATATGATAAAGACAAAGCACCATCTACTGTTAAATCACCTGGAGATGTTATTGCATCTATAAAAACTCCACCTGCTCCAGGGACACCTTCCCAAATTGAAATTGAAGGACTAACACCACCACTCGAAGTTGTATATGTTATTCCTGAAGTTACACTTCCAGTTGCTGATGCACAAAAATAATATAACCAATCTGGTCCAGTTGTATAAGCTGAAGCATATCCTGTAGGATTATTATAATCATTTGCTTTACCAACTGTAGTTCCAGAAGCAGAGAAAGGTAATGTGATTGGTGATGCTGATGCTGTTGCTGCATTGTCCCCACCTTGAGCAAAAATAAAATTAGCTAATGATCCAACAAAAACTAAAAGAAATAAAAGTAAATTTTTCATTTTTAATAATTTAGGTTAGACTATTTTGATTCAGTCGGATGATCAGTATCTTCTAAAAGAAAAAGGTGATGGGTATAATTTACCAAACCTTTGATAGATTCAAAATCCATATCTTCAACAACATCAAGTGTGATTTTTTTTGTTACAACATCAATTGTTACATTACAAATCCCCTTTTTATTGAGTATATAGTCAATCACTTGCTTAGCTGTCTCATTTGTTACATTTCCCTTTAATTCAATCGAAAATGTTTTAGAGCAGACAATAGAATCCGTGTATTCGATAATTACATTATCAAAGATGTTTTTTTCAGTTTTGGAATTGTTTGATAAACAAATGAATGTAACAAACAATAGAATAGTTGTTGCAAATAATTTCATAGCCTTAAATTTTTCAAATACTTGCGTATTTAAAATTAGTAGTAGTAATACAATGTAGCTTTGTGTAGTTACAGCTTTCAATATAGTTTTGCAAATCAAATGTATGTAAATAATTTTATTTTATTAAATAAATGATTGTATTTTTAAAATTTCAACAAAAAATTTTATTAAATATGTTTTGCATATTTTTTTTAACCTTCCAAGCCACGCTTAACATATACTTAACCGATTAAGTTAATCTATTAAATCGATGGGCTTTAAAGATATATCTTTAGACAAATGATAAAATCTATCTTTTTGAAAATTTGAATGATTCATTCCTCAAAATAGATCTAAAATTATAATAATAAGAGAATTAAAAGTTTTCTTATTAAGATTCCAATAGTCTATTTTTTTATTTAAAAATTAGACGAAATAATTAAATTAGTTGGTATATATTTGCATACTAAAACGATTTTGTAACTACGCAAATGAAAAATTACTACAACTACTACATGGATAAACCATGTCTATTTAGAATTCAAAAATTGAAATCTATAACTATATTTTATTTTCTGCTTATACAAACAATTAACATTTTTGCATGTACTGGTGGAACATCAAATGGTTCATTATCATTAACAAGTTCTTATCAAACAAGAAGTGTTAAAAATGGAGAATATTATACCTTAAATGTGACTGCTTGTAACACATACTTTTTTTCGTTTTGTGGAAATGGTGGAACAGCAACTTGGGATACAGAATTAACCTTATTGGATGCTGCAGGTAGTACACAACTTTCTTATTCAGATGATGCATGTGGGATGCAATCTTCAATAACTTGGACTGCAAGTTATACCGGAACTGCAAGAATATTAATCTCACAATATTCATGTAATCATGATCAGCTGAGTACAGCAACTTTGGCTTATAAAGTAACACCCAAAACAGGTTCTTATTGTATCACTGATAATGCAAGTTATATTTTATCTGGAGGAAAAACTTGTGTTCAACTCACACCCGAAGTTAATGACAACAAAGGTTGTGCGTGGAATGATACAAAAGTTAATTTCAATGCAGACTTTTCTGTGAGTATGGATTTTTATTTTGGAAATAATATTAATGGTGCTGATGGATCTACAATTGTATTTCAACCAATTTCACCAACAGTGTGTGGAACTACTGGAGGAGAATTAGGTACTGGAGGACTTTCAAATGCAGTAGTAGTAGAATTTGATACTTATGATAATGATTTTCCAACACATGCCGTTGATATTGCTGCAGATCATATAGCAATTGATACAGATGGAAGCTTATTAAATTCAACACATGCTGCAGGACCAATTGCTGCTTTAGCAAGTAATGCTAGTATTGATGATGGATTTACACATACAGTTGAAATTCGTTGGAAAAAAGCAACAAATACAATGTCAGTATACTTTGATGGTACTATGAGACTGTCTCTTTCTCAAGACTTCGTTACAACTAAATTTGGAGGTGTATCACAAGTATATTGGGGCGCCACAGCTTCTACAGGTGGTTTGAACAATCAACAATACTTTTGTCCTTCAACTCCAATTGTTTTACCTACTCAATTAATATCATTTAAAACTGAATGTGTTGAGCAAAATAAAGTGTTTTATTGGGATATCACACATGAAGAAAATATTGATTATTACATACTTGAAAAAACAATTGATGGACAATCATATCAATTGATTGATGAAGTACAATCAACCCAAAGCGCAACATTAAAGACTTATAGCTTAATTGATAACACAAGTAATGAAAGGACGTATTATCGATTGAAAATGATCGATAAAAATGGAAATTATACTTCTACAAACTTAATTAGCGGAGCTTCATGTAAAAACAAGAGTGAAAATTTAGTCGATTACTATTCATTGAATAATCAACAATTGACAATCAAAAATACGGGTGAAGAATTGAGTTATAAACTTATTTCAACTACTGGACAATTGATTTTAGAAAAGAATATTGGTGAAAACACAAAAGAATCAATCGTGATTCCAAGTTTAAATGAAGGCATTTATTTTCTGCAGTTCACTAATAAATCAGGAAATTTAACAGAAAATAAACGCGTTTTTCATAGTATTAATTAGAACCTCTTTCAATGAAAGAACATCCTAACATTAAATGTTTTCCTGGGCGTTCCATTTCTTTTAAACGTTCTAACATCCTTAAAGATGTTTCATGTCCTATCAATTCGATTGGTTGATGTAATGCAGAAATTGGAGGTGTCAAATAAGAAAAAACTTCACTGTCATCAAATGAGATAATACGAGCTTGTTTTGGTATTGAAATATCTAATTGTTTCAATGACATTAATGTTCTTAAAGCAACTTTATTGTTCAATGG
>CANGHX010000302.1 GCA_947453715.1 Flavobacteriales bacterium
AAAAAAACAATTACCAAAAAAAAAATTAAAAAAAGTTTGATCAAACTTTGAACGAAATTCAAAAAGAGGTGTACAGCTTTTTGAATGGCTACAAGTCCCCTACTAATTGTAGCTTTTAGATTTAATTTTTATTGTTTAACCCAAAAGTGTATTCACTTTAAAATTAAGTACGATTTCCCATTATTATTGATAACAAAAAAAATAAGGTCAGTCTTATAATGGAATTCCTATGACATTTTTTTCGTGATACTTTACAAAATGAATGAATTATGGTAGTATTATTCTGCATTATCGGAATCGTGACATTATTCTCTATGTATGAGTTTTTCTCGTCACGTAATTGGCAACAAGTAACCTCAAGCACTCGCAACGACGTTGTTTTTGAAAAAAGGAACAAAGAATACGGCGCCTATGCAATGCGAAGAGATTACAACAAACATTTAGTTGCTATTTTATTTTTACTAACAGCGGGTTTAGGAATGTCGTATGGAGCTTTTCGTTTAACACGAATCAATGCTTCTGAAATCAAAAAGGATTACTTGCCTGATTGTCGTTTAATAGCAGTCGATATTCCAATAAATGAAAAAATAGAAATCCCTGTAGAAAAAATCGAAGTTCAAAAGGCAAGTCAAGCAACGTTTGAATTTGAAGAACCTGAAGTAACAGACAACCCTGAGCAAAATCCTGATCCAGTGATTATTCCTGATGGTAATACAACAGCAAGTTCTGAAACGAATTCTGGCGAAGAAGGTTTCCCTACAGATCCTAGTATTGGAACAGAAACTGTAATAACGGATACTAAACCTGATGAAAATGAAATTGTAGAAGGTTTTAAATTAGACGAACAAGCACAGTTTCCGGGTGGAGTTCCAGAAAGAATGAAATTCTTAGGCGGAAACATTAAGTATCCAGAGATTGCTGTTATTAACGAACTTGAAGGACCATGTTACTTACAATTTGTAGTATCGAATACTGGTGACATAAGCTCAGTAAAAGTGATTCGAGGTGTAAAAGAATGTCCTGAATGTGATAAAGAAGCAATGAGAGTTGTAAAAGCAATGCCTCGTTGGAAGCCAGGAAAAATAAATGGAAAAGCTGTAAATAGTATTTTCAATTTAAAAGTAAACTTTGAATTAAATCATTAGATTTTTCATTGCGTGAGTTATCGCTGTTGATAACTCACGCTTTTCCTGTGATTTTTCAACATTTTTAGGTGTCCCGAAGTTTTCTTGTTAAATTTAAAAAAGCAATAAAAAGCTTAACAAAATGAAAAATAGTGTATTCTTATTGTCAATTTTATTTATAACATTTTCTTCTTTTGGACAAATTAATTCTTCAGACTTGGTATCAAAATCAGAAGGTACTTCAGCCCAATTTCCTGGCGGAGATTTTGAATTAATGATATACATAAACGACAATATTCAATTTCCAAAAACGGTCGCTGAAAAAAACATCAATGATAAATGTGTTGTTCGTTTTATGGTTACTACAGAAGGAGAATTAAAAAACATTGAGGTTATAAAAAATGTAGCTGAATGTCCTGAATGTGATTTGGAAGCAATTCGTTTAATTCAATCAATGCCAAAATGGGAACCTGCAATAAAAAACAATATTCCTATTAGAACACATATGAATCTTTCGATTACTTTTAAAAATTAATCCGTTCTATTTAATTAAATTTGGCAACAGTTATTTAAAATTATGAAGCTTTTAGTCTTATTTACCTTATTGTTTTTGAGTTATAATTTCACGTTTAGTCAGGAAAATCCTGAATTGAAAGATTCAACAAAAAATTATGCATCAGAAAATAATCAAATTATATATTCTTTTGTTGATGAATCAGCAGAATTCAAAGGAGGAATGAATAAATTAAATAAATATCTTTTAAAAAACTTCAGATATCCTCAAATAGCAATACACAACAACATTTCAGGCAAATGTTATGTAAAATTTATCGTTGAAAAAAACGGGAAAATTTCAAATGTAATAATCCAAAGAGGGATAGAGAATTGTCCTGAATGTAATAATGAAGCATTAAGAGTTGTAAAATCAATGCCAAAATGGAAACCTTCTATTCTAAATGGCAAAAAAGTTAGAAGTTATTTCATATTACCAATCAATTTTAAACTTGTTTAAATGAAAAACATATTAATTATTTCTAAAATATCTTTGATCATCATACTCCTATTTAGCTGTAATAGCTCTGAAAATCCATTGGCTTATCAAGCGAATACGCATAGCCGAGGTGAAGCCAGTTTTATGGTTGATGAATCTTATAAATTATTATTCGAAACATTAGAATATACGTTTGAAGGTCAACGTCCTGATGCTAAATTAGACATTCAATTCATTCCTGAAAACGAAGCAATTAATGCATTTTTCATGGATAAAACTGAAACTATTTGTATTTCTAGAGATTTAACGAAAGTAGAAAAAGCTAAATTGAAAAGAAATCGAGTTGAAGTCGTTAGTAACAAATTAGCGAAAGATGGTATCGCATTAATTGTGAACCAAGAAAATAAAGACACTTTGATCACAGTAGATGAGATTAAAAACATCTTATTAGGCAAAACAACTAAATGGTCGACATCTCAAAAAGAGATTTCAATTGTTTTTGATCATGAAAACTCTGCGAACTTTGCATATTTTCAAAATTTAACCAATAAAGCACCTTGGACAAAAAATGTATTCGCTTCAAAATCATCTGAAGAAGTAATTGAATATGTGAAAAAGAATAAAAATGCGATTGGAATCATTGGCGTGAATTGGCTAAGTGATGAAGATGACAAAAGAGTATTAGAGTACTTAAAAGGTATAACATTAATGAGTGTTGCCAAAACAAAAAAAGATGAATATTTAAAACCCTATCAAGCATTTATTTTTACTGATGAATATGCACTCACACGAGAAATTTGGTTTATCAACAATGGTAAAATCGATGGATTAAACACTGGTTTTGTAAACTTTTGTGTTCGTGAAAAAGGACAATTAATCATACATAAAGCTTGTCTTGTACCTGCTTATCCTCCAATGCGTCAATTGAGAATTATTACTGAATAAAATTGTAAGAATTAACATTAATTAAACATTAAAAAAGGAAGTCACTCTCCTAAAAATGTTTATTTTTGCGCGCATTCTAAT
>CANGHX010000303.1 GCA_947453715.1 Flavobacteriales bacterium
TTCAATTGATTAAGAATCCAATTTGCGAATCGTGACGTGCATCCTTTAAAATGGATAACACTTAAAAGTTGATCAACATACTGAATTTTAATTGCATAATTTGAACGTGATAATTGATTTAAAATCGCAACTATTTCTGAAGAACAAATGGGTGTAATCTTTTTCACCAAGTCGTCTTCTGTTGAAAGAGTTCTTACCTCATCAACAATTGATGCAAGTAAATCTTTAAAAAAAGAAACAAATTTTAGTTCAACTTTTGAACGATAATCATCATTTAATAAACAGAGAAAACTCGCATTTAATTCAATTCGTTTAACATCTGAAACAGTAGTATTCAAAACAATTTCATCTGCAATAAAAGGAGAAATAAAATCTCTAAATTCGGATGAAAAACCATGACTTAAATGTTGAAATGTGTCCTTATATAATTTAATTGGATGCTTCAATGTAAAAAATTCAAGCAAGGATTTATTGGTTTCAACCCATGAATAAAACAATTGACTTTTGGGGTGATTTAACGATTTTATTATTTCTTTCCAATTACTTTCAGAAAGTACTTCATTATTAAATTTTATACTATTTAGATTTTTTTGATTTAATATTGCGATATAATCAATATTTTCTTCTAATTGATTAATTCCTAAAAGTTCATGTAAGATTGATAATGGTATAAATTTCATAAATGAAAAACGATTAATGTTTCACTTTAATACTCTTCTTATTGTGGTTTCTACTTTTAAATATCACATTATGTAAATTGATATAAGTCAATGAAAGTTCTAATGAATTACTGCCGCTTGCACGCCTTAATTGGGAAGTTGTAAAGTCATATGAAAGCATAAATTTTATACTTTGCATATCGATCATAAAAGTTGGAATCAAAGCGTCTTTGTATCGATAATTCAATCCAAATCCAACATGTGCTTCTCCATAAAAGCCTGTTTGCTTCGTCCCTTCTTGTAAACGATAACGAAACATTGTACTAATTATTGTTTCCCTATGACTTCCTTGTATGAATTCAAAGAAACCTGCATCTATCGACCATTTTGAGTCTAAGATATCTTTTATGATAGAACCATGAAAAACGTACTTTCTCTTAAGACGATCAGTTGTCCCTTGGACATAGCGTAATTTTGGCTGATTTAAATGATAACCTGAAAAGCCTAATTGAATTTTAGATTCATTATTTCGAGAAAATGAAGATTTTCCTCCATCATAAACATAATAAATACCAGACGCAACTTCAACATATGCAAAACTATTCAAGGTATTTACTTCTCCAGATGATAAAGTTGGATCAAACGCAGAACCATTCCATTGATTTTCAAAAGTCAATTTCGAAATATCGCCTCGTTTACTTCCAAAACCTCCTTGAATTCCCACAGAAATTTGATGACCAGCAGCCATAGGCATTATTCCACTTAATGTGAGTGATCCATTTCGCGTTCCGAACTTACTATCCCCTCCAATGTCATTGAAAAATTGAATCCCAAAACCCAAATGACTTGAAGGTTTTCTCAAATTCTTAAATAAATTTCCATCCATTGAAAAATTGGTGGTTGTAAATTTTGAATTTGAACCCATCCATTGATTTCGTTGATTTAAACTTGCTCGTTCCCAACCATCAAATGCTCCAGCACAGCCTGGATTAATCAATAAAGGTGATTGCGATGTCTGCGAGAAATGAAAATCTTGTGTCATTCCTTGAAAAACCGTCAAAACAAAAAATATGTATAAAGTATATTTCATTTAACGAATTACAGTAATGTTACCAGATTTATTTTCTTGTTTTCCATCATAATAAAAAACATCTAACACATATGGATATGCTCCAGAGCTCACTAATTGCCCTTTATAGGTGCCATCCCAAGTAAATTTAAAGTCGGTTGTCTGAAGAATTTTATTTCCCCAACGATCATAAATATAGAATGTAAAATACTGAACATCTGGACCAACAATTGCCCTTAAAATATCATTTTTACCATCATTGTTAGGTGAAAATCCAGTTGGTATATTTACACCATGAATTTCTTTACATTCAGGAGTTGTATTAAAGGGATCACAATGATTCGTAGGATTTGAGGTTCCTTGAGGAATCAAAGGTGTTGAAGCACTATCTACTCCTGTGATTTCTTCCCCATCTGTTAGTCCATCGTTATCACTATCCGGATTTGAAGGATTAGTACCATTTGAAACTTCATCTTGATTAGTTACACCATCATTATCTGGGTCACATGTTGGACCAGTCGTAAAAGGATCACAAGAATTATTAGGATCAGAAGTAGAAGGTGGAATCAGAGGCGTTGCAGGATCATCAATCCCCGTTATTTCTTCATCATCTGTTAAACCATCATCATCTAAATCACCATCATTAATGACAAAATAAGCTGTAATTGTTTGATTTTGTGTAATATTTATACTATTTGTATCTTCTGTATTTCCATTCAGCATTGGACCAGTCACATATCCCCAATGATCAAAAACATATCCTGGTGCTGCTTTTGCTTTTACCAACGTTTGTATACCTCCATAATATTGTGCAGACCAAGGATAATTAGGTGCATAATCAGAATTGATTTTTATTGTACCTGAATTTACAGGTGAAACATTGAAAACAACATCAAATGGGCCAGTCAAATCATAACAATCTACCATCCCAGTCTGAATTGCAGTACAACGTGTATTAATAAAATCTTTTAATATTTGAACATTCGCTTGCCAACCTGAATATGTTCCTCCCCAACGATTTACTTGTCCTTGCATTTCTGGTTGAATTTCATTAATCATACTATCTAATAATGTAATCATATAATCACATTTTAAATAAGTATTCATTAAATCTGCGTATCTGGTGATATAGTATTGTTTTACTGTTGGATTTTCATTAATTAATTTTTGAAGAATAAGCGTATGTCCTTGTCCGCCAGGATCTGGAAGATTTTCAACGTTACAAGGATCTGCAGTTGCAGTATTATTAGGTATACCCGTATAATTAATATAGTGACCAAAAGTTGCATCCATATCCCATAACGTATAACGCCATTTTTTCTTATCCCCTAATGGATCCATACCTCTCCACCAAGCTGTATTCCAATTAAGCCAATCCTGGGTTACTACATAAGAGTTAAATACAAA
>CANGHX010000304.1 GCA_947453715.1 Flavobacteriales bacterium
AAATCCATAAAATCACAAATGAATCCGCATTTCTTTTACAATGCACTTAATACAATTCAATCTTTTATATTTTTAGATGACAAGAAAAATGCAACAAGTTATTTGTCAAAATTTTCGAAGTTGACAAGAATGATTTTAGAAATGTCAGAAAAAGAAAAAGTAAGTTTAAACGAAGAAATTACGGCACTTACGCTTTATTTTGAAATAGAAAAAGTGCGATTCAATAATGATTTTACCTTTCAATTAAACGTCGATCAACAAATTGATAAAGATTTGATTTCTATTCCATCGATGATTGTTCAACCTTACGTTGAAAATGCCGTGAAACATGGTTTACTTCACAAAAAAAATGAAAAATCATTAATTGTTTCTTTTGAAAAAAAGGATTCAAATTTACAAATCACGATTGACGATAATGGAATAGGAAGGCAACGTTCTGCTGAACTGAATTACATTAAAAATGAAAAACACAATTCTTTTTCCACCCAAGCAAATCAACAGAGATTAGAATTATTAAATAAAGGAAGAAACGGGAACATGGCTGTTCAATTCATTGACAAAATGGATCAAAATGGTAATCCAATTGGAACAACTGTGATACTTTCAATTCCAATATAAATTTATAAAATGAAGAAAAATTACAAAGCAATAATAATAGACGATGAATTAATGGCCAGAACGCTGTTAAATGGAATGGTAGATTTATATACACCTGAAATTGAAATTGTTGCACTTTGTGAAGATTTACCAAATGGTGTAAAAGCCATTCATAAGCATACGCCTGATTTAGTATTTTTGGATATAGAAATGCCAGGTCACAGTGGATTGGAATTACTCGATTTTTTTAATGATGAAGAAATTAAATTCGAAATAATATTTACAACTGCTTACAATCAATATGCTGTAAAAGCTTTCAAATTATCGGCCATTGATTATCTATTAAAACCAATTGAGGAAGAAGAATTGGTAGCTGCTGTTAATCGTTTCAAGAAAGCAATTCAGAAAAATCAAGTTGATTATTCCGTTTTAAAAGAAAATTTATCCAACTCAAATTCCAATCGAATAGCAGTTCCATCAGGAAGTTCTATGCAATTTATCGAACTTGATCAAATTCAATATTTGAAAGCTGACAGTTCATACACAGAAATTATTTTTACGAATACGACACGTTTGGTTGTTAGTAGAACCTTGAAAAATTTTGAAGAAATTCTCAATGAAACCACAGGCTTTTTTCGTTGTCACAAATCCTATATGGTTAATCTAAAATATGTTACAGGACTTGTTAAATCAGATGGCGGACATCTTTCCATGTCCAATGATATTACCGTTCCTATTTCACCTGAAAAAAGCACAGAATTAATGAACGCAATCCGATTGATAAAACGATAATTTTAAGGTCTTAAATTTACTTTTCAAATAGCTTTAACATAAAGTCGGGCATGTATTTATTTTCTAAATAAAACGCTTGTTCTTTTGGCGTTAACGTTTTGAATTGGTCAATAATCCCTCTACAATTTTTTGAACCACATAAACAATCACAGGTCCAAAGTTGGTGTCCGCTTGCAATTATTTTTTCTTCCGGATAATGCATCGTTGTAGAGTAATCAAAAGTAATTTCTTCCCCAATTTCGATTCTTCTAACTGCAATCATTTCATTTTCGCCTCTGATATACGTATTAGGAGAGCATGAATGATTAAATAATCTATATTTTTCGTCTAAATCTATATAGAATTCTTCTCCTATTGCAAAAGGATCAGATGGTTCTTCTTGAGCGTTTTCAACTTTAGCTATTATCTCTTCTAAAGTACATTTTTCACCCTCTAAAAAACAGATTGTCTCATTTTTCTCGATTACACGAATAGCTACATTTCCCGATCCAGCAATTTCTGATGTCAATGAGGTAAAAGCCTCTAAATTATCCATTAATATTTCACTCATTTTCTATGTTTCTAATTAATAAAAGTCTAATAATTAAACGAATATATACATTTATTTCTTTAAATTCTCTTGTCAATTTATAGGATGAAAAAGGTTTGTAATAAACAAATAAATCACTAACTAAAAACGACGTTTCATAAACTGAAAGTGGTGTTTCATAAATCCGTGTCCAAGAAATTTTAATAAAAAATTAATTTTAAATCTGAACTAGATAATACTGAAAATGGAAAACTCATCAGATCTTAAATTTGAATTGTATCAAGCATTTTACTATGATGACCTAAAAGAGATCATGCAAGTTTGTTTTAACGATTTAAAAGGACAAAATTATTCAACATTTGAAGAAATAGAAATTATGTCATCACTTTACCCAAGAGGTCAAATTATTTGTACATACAAAGGGAAATTGATAGGGGCAAATTTATCGAGAATAGTACCATTCGATCGGTATAAGGAAAATCATACTCAGTTAATGTGTAGCGATCAAAATTTGTTCATCGACGATGCAATTAATGGGGATAGCGTTTATGGCTTAGATGTATTTGTTCATCCAGAATATCGTTATTTAAAAGTAGGAAAAACAATTGTCGAAAAATTTATTCAAAACGTCTACGAAGATAATTTTAAATGCATGATGGGAATTTCACGAATACCAGATTACATTCAATACAAAAACGAATTGACCTGTGAAGAATACGTTCAGAAAATTCTAAAAGGCGAGTTAGTGGACAAAGTTTTAAATTTTCATTTGAAATGTGATGCGCAAATTATTAATATAAATCCTAATTTCAATCCAGATGACGAAGCCTCGGATGGATATGGTGTTTTACTTTCTTATCCTAATGATAACTATAATCCGCAAAAAGAAATCAATAAAGGCGAAATGATTAGAACGATTTTAAAGGAAGAATTGGTTTTGATTAATTAATGGCTTACCAAATATTTTTTATTCAAATTTGGATTAATATTTTTTACTCGAATTACAGGTCGAAAACCAAAAAATGCTCCAGGCTTATCTTTTCGAATAATTTGTTTATAAAATAGTACATTATTCTGATTACCAGTTTTATCGATTACATCCATTCGGGCATTTGAACCTAATACCAAACAATAATTTTCTAAGTGATGAATATCGATATCTGTTTTATCAATTTGATAATAGTCG
>CANGHX010000305.1 GCA_947453715.1 Flavobacteriales bacterium
ATATTTTACTACAATCGATTCCATCACATTACCTGCATCTTCGCATTTATCTGTAACTTCTTCCATCAATTGATAGATTTCTCTCTTTTTAATCAAAATTTTAATATCTGATTCATGCTCAAACAATTTTTCAATCGACAATTCAAAAATATCATCCACTTGATTCTCAATTCCATTAATTTTAATAATGCAATCAACAACTTTTTGAATGTTTTTTAAATTACGTAATTCAATTACTGCGTTGTTAACTGAAAAAACAGATTCTTTAATGGCATCTGCCATTTTTTGAATTCCTGAATCATTTGTTGGATCAATATTGTATCCTTTAATTTTTTTACCTACTGCATAGATGTAATCAGCAATATCATCCAAAGCAGAAGCTAAACTATGTATATCTTCTCTGTCAAAAGGTGTAATAAAGTTTTTACCTAATTCAACAAAAATATTATGAGTCAAAACATCATTTTGATGCTCTAAATCTTCCATTTCTTTTACTAAAACAGCTCTTTTGTTATGATCCGCTTCATTCACGACAAGAACTAATTTGCCTGCGATCGATTCTAGATTTGCACTTGCTTTTTCAAATAATGTATAGAATATTTTGTCTTTTGGTAAAAAGAATTTTAAGATACCTGATGCCATTTTAATTTAATTTTTGCGCAAATATACAAGTATTATTATATTGAAATATCAAGTTAAAAATTAGTAACGTTAAAATAATATTGAATTTTATAAATTGTAAACGAAAACTCATAATTTTCGAAACTCTTGAAAATAATTCAAGTTTAACTATTCATTTTTATGCGCTATAATATCATTATTATTTGTTGTTTATTTACTTTATACTGTTGTAAATCAAGTATATTAAAAGAAAAAGACAAAACCATTCAAATCAAGATAGTTGGTAGTGAAACAATTTATCCACTTCTAAAATTAGAAGTTGAAGAGTTTTCTAAGAAAAACAATTCATATAAAATAAATATTAGTGGTGGTGGTTCTAATGTTGGAATCAAATCTTTATTAAATGGAACCACAGATATAGCCATGTCTTCAAGAAAATTGACAGATGTTGAAATTGAAGAATTTAGAAAATCTAACAAAAACATAATAATTAAAAAGATCGCATTCGATGCATTGAGTGTTATTGTCAATAAAACCAATAAGGTTCGAAACTTGACCAAACAAAATCTAAAAGATATTTTCACAGGTAAAATCGATAATTGGAAAAATTTAGGTGGTGCTAATTGTGAAATATTAATTTGTTCAAGAGAATCATCCTCAGGTTCCTATGAGTATTTTAAAGAAAAAGTACTCGATGGTGAAGGCTATTCTTCTAAAATTTTAAAAACAAAAATTTCTCAAGCAATTATTCAATTAGTCAGTTTGAAACCTGGAGCAATTGGTTATGTTGGAATTGCTCAAATTAGACCTACAATTCAACCTGTCTCCATTGTTTTAGATGATTCGTTTAATTTTATTTATCCTTCAATAAGTAATTTATCACAAGACAAATACCCATTGAAAAGACCATTATTCTTGATTTATGAAAGAAAAAATAGTCTAAAATTGACTAAAATGCTTAAATTTATTGAATCTTCAAAAGGGCAAGAGATTATTTCAATTGTAGGTTATTGTAAATTAAATAAGCATCGTGAAAATTAATATTTTTATTGGCGTTCTGTTATTAAGTCATCATTTTTTCGCTCAAAACAAACCTATATATACTTTCAGAAATTCAACGTGGTTTGAATCAAATTTATCGTTTCATATTTCTAGAAATGAAAGATTTCAAGGCCAAATTGACGTTCAATACAGAAGAAATTCAGACGCAAGTTACATTGTAAATGGATCGAAAAACCCTTTTAAAAATGAATCTCAACAAATCATTAGACCGTGGTTACATTATTGGTTAATACCTAAAAAACTTCAAATTTCACTTTCACCTTTTGCATATTGGTCAAACCATTTAAGTACGTATGATTCAGAAATATATAAACCAACTATTGGCAGTAATGGAACTTATGGAAGTACACATTTTGCAGAAATTAGGATAACACCTCAAATTATGCATATTCATCAATTTTCAAAATTTGAGATCTATAATAGAGTTCGATATGAATTTAGATTTTTAGGCCAAAGAAAACTAAATAATTCAAATTCAGATGAAATGCTTGACGGTTTGGATATTTCTGCAAATCAAGCGAAAATGAATGATTCTTCTGGGATTTCACAATCTCAGAGATTACGGTACCAATTTAGAATTAAAATTCCTCTGAATGAGTTAGATTCAAAGAGACAATTTTACATCAACACTTGGAATGAATTATTTTTTTCTTACGGTAAATATGTCTCCAAAAACAAATTCTTTAATCAAAATAGATTTGCCATATTATTAGGCTGCAAATTTTCTAAAAACCTTCCAATAAAGTTAGAGATAGGAATGACCGAACAGATTTCATTTTTGAAAAACATATCTCATCCTCCTACACAGCCAATAGCGGTTAACTATTATAAAAGAAACATAGAATTAAATTCAGCCTTAACTTTCTATTTGATTCTAGAAAATTTGGATTTTTTCAAAAAGAAAAATTAATTCAAATGAAAAGGCATCACTTCAAAAATCTCAGAAATTGACCATTTTGTTGTTTTAATTTCTTTACCATGTTTCATGAATTTTTTCAATAAAACATCTTCTTTTCCTTTTTCAACTATTCCTGAAAACATCGTTTCTCCAGTCTCATAATAGATTGTCAAAGGACCTTCAATTAAATTCTCTTTTTTCGAAATTTTAACCCTTGGATTTCCATTCTCCCAAAAGCACATCCAAACTCCTTCTTGCTGATTGTCGTAGTAATTTCCAAACATATTTTTCTATTTTATGTTAGTAAAATTAGCTTCTAATAGTGATTAAAAGTTTACGTAAGAATTAAGTCTTTGTTAGGAAATTGAGATAAATCGAAAAATATTTAATTATTTTTTAACAACTCCAAATTATACAGTATCAAAGTATTAAATACAAATCAATATTAAATTAGTATTAATTATTGAATTCCTACCCAACGATATACAATGTGATACCGTCAAAGTAACAA
>CANGHX010000306.1 GCA_947453715.1 Flavobacteriales bacterium
AATAAAATTCAGGATTTAGTTGTACTGTTTTCCAATTTGCTTCATTAATTATATTTGGTTTAGAAAGCATGGTTTCTTTCCATCTTTTCTCCCAATCAGTTCTTGATTTGAGTTTTCGAATTACTCCATTTGTTTGGCATTCTTTCCAAATGATGTTGTTTTTCTTACAATAATTACCAACGGCAATATCCCGATCAAAACTGATTTTATTTCCAATTTCTTGATGCGAAAAAAGATTGATAATGTTATAGTTAGAAGCTATATGTTCAAAAACAGGAAGTACCTCTGAATGGAAAATGTATACCTCGACTTGCAATGCTTTTGACTTATCATTCATCTCTTGCAACGATTCATAAATGAAGCGCCAATGCCTTACATCACTATCATCGAATTCCATTAACGAAGGTTCGAAACAATAAATAAGTAATGTTGGAAGTTGTGATTTTTGTGCAAGAAGTAGCGGTTCATGGTCAGTAAACCTTAAATCTCTTTTAAACCAAACGATATTTATTTCTTGTTTCTCCATTTGTTTAATAAAAATAGCTATTTATTAAACAGGGTGCAACTAATAAGGATATAAATCGGTGAACTGTAGATGAAAACTAATAAATAATCTCACCCGTTTAACGTTTGAGACCAATATTTGTTTTTTCATTTAACGTGTTATACTTATCTTAAACTAGAAATGCAATTAATCATTTTATTACTGTTACAATTTAACTTTCCTTTCATACTGATTTACCAGTTAAATTATAAATTAACCTGAATAGTTGGTTTTAAACATATTTTAAGTGGATTAGTATAATCGAATAATCTATAAGTAGGATACATTATATCATTTATATAAAAAGTAGGTGTGAAATTATAGTTAAACAAATCTTCATGTCGATATGTAAACAAATCTTTTAAAGATTTATAAAATAAACATTTGGACTTTAGATTTAGGTTACATTTCTTAATTTTTGCAAAAAATAGAAGTTCATCCTCCATATCTGAAAGATAACCTTCTAAAGTACCACCATCAAAACAAATATTCATATCAATTACACCTAATTCTGTTGATTTCCTATCATAGAAACAGTTTATATGATATATTGTAGAATCATTAGCAATACCTCTAGCGACCAAAATTAAAGGATTATCTTTTTTTTGAAATACAAGTTCCAATTTTAAAAAATTTAATTTAGATCTTTTTAATTCTATGTTATATAATTCATCAAATTTGTTGTTATATAATTTAACAGCAACTAATATATTATTTTCTAAAATTTTTATTTTATTAGAATTGAAGAAATTTAATGGATTATATAACTTTAATGAATCTCTTAAAACAGGTTGAGATATGTATCTATTTAATTTACATTGAATAAATTTATTTACAATCTCATTACTTTTGTTCTCTATATATTTATATTGTTTTTCTGCTGAAATGATTTCATTTGATTTAGATGAATTTAATTCTTCAGTTAATTGTTTTTGTTCATAATAAAAAGAAAAATTATATAAAGAGACACTTAAAATCACGACTATTAGTGAATAAACAATACCCTTTATATTCTGTTTAATTAAATAGATGATTGCAAGTGTTATTGAAATAATAATAACAATAATTGAGAAAAATTGTAAAATCATAATTTGTATGTGTAAGTTTCTCTTAGATCAATATCACCATTTTCTTTGAACTTACTCACTTTGTAAAGAGGAATAAGTTGATTTTGAAATTTTACTTGATTATTAATAAGATCCTTTCTAAAGGCATAAGATTTTGTCATAAAATTTGATTTTTGTTGAAAATCCCAATAAATATAATCTACTCTTAACGATTTATTTGCTTGTATCATTTGTGAAAATTTATCCTTTTCTTCTAATTGATATGAAGGTTTGTATTTAATCCAATTAATTTTTATTATTTCAGAAGTACTGAAATTACTCCAATAAATAGTCCGTTTCGGAATGTTTAAAAACCCCTCATAAATTATACAACCATTTTGATTTGAAATTATGCCTGAAATAAATGTTATTTCATTGGTAATTGGGACCGCTATTTTTGTTACGTTAACCCATTTATTGTGTTTTTTTAAATGATTGAGTTCACCAAAATCAAATACTTTAAATGGATAATTTTTCAATGATAAATCGTTTAAATCAAAAATTAATTTTTCTTCAAATAATTTAATTTTTGATTTTAATTTATTAGTACATTCAACATATATTTCTAATGAATCTCCAACAATATTATTTTGAATCTCGTTAATTTTTTTAATGAAAAGAAAATTTGATTCTGATTTAGATAACTTTTTAACGTGTTTAATCCATTCAATTTTTTCTTTTTTTATCCTTTCAATTTCTTCGATTTCTTCAACTTTAGATTGTCTGAACATTGGGTGATCTTCACAGCTTTTAAAACCAAAAAAAATTGAAATTATTGATAATATCATGAATACAATTCCAATTTTAAATAGATTTTTAAAAAATAAAAAAACAAATCCAACTATTATTACCAAAAAACCAAATATGATTAAATAAAATCCTGTCATTTTAAAATAAAAATTTCTTGAAATTAATAAACTTTATAATCCGATAATAACTAATTCAAATACCAAATGGATGCATTTAACAAGGAAGCAAAAGTTACCCATGCTAAATAAGGGATTTGAAGATAAGCTGCCGTTTTATTTATCTTTTTAAATTCAATGATCATCCACAATATACTTAACCACATAAGAAAAATTTCAATCATTGAAATTCCTAATAATTGAAATTTGAAAAACAAGAAGCTCCACCAAAAGTTTAGAAACAATTGAATAAAGAAAATTAAAATTGCTTTCTTTTTTGTAACACTTTTAGACTGTAGAATCATGTAAAATGAAACGCCCATTAATAAATACAAAAGTGACCAAACCGGACCAAACAAATAATTAGGAGGATTAAAAAATGGCTTATTTAAATGAACATACCAATCTTTTATTCCAGAAACGGTTGCAATGCCGCTTATACCTCCAACTAATAACGGAAGAATGATGCATAAAAGAAATACTCCAAGTTTTTTAATCATATCCGTCTTAAATCT
>CANGHX010000307.1 GCA_947453715.1 Flavobacteriales bacterium
CTTTCCAAATTGATCCATTCGTTTATCAAATTTATCTTCCCAATACGCTAAAGCTTGTCGAACCACTTTAATTCCTTTAATTTCAGTTATTGGTAACATTGGGATATTGATGTTGTAACAAATTCCACTAGGAATTGGAGCGTCTTTTATTTTCGTTAAAATCGTTTTAATAATTTCTTTTGAAGCTGAAAAATCTGCATCTGAATCGAAATCACATAAAGAAAATCCAATTGACGGAATTCCTTCCATTGCTCCTTCAACAGCTGCCGACATTGTTCCTGAATATAAAACATTAGTAGAAGTATTTTCTCCGTGATTTATTCCTGAAAGTAATAAATCTGGTTTACGTTTTAAAACTTCGAAAATTCCTAATTTAACACAATCTACAGGTGTTCCAGAACAACTATAAGCTTCTATCCCATTGAATAAATCTGATTTATTCAAACGCAAAGGTTGATTAATTGTGATGGCATGTCCCATTCCGGATTGCGGTTTATCAGGGGCAACAATAACAATTTCACCAAAATCTCTAATTGCTTCCACTAACGAACGAATTCCTTTGGCTGAAATTCCATCGTCGTTAGTTACTAAAATTAAAGGTTTTTTCATCTTGCTTTTTTGTGTTAAATACAGAACAATACAAAAGTAACGGAATTTTTTAGTTTGTGTATGAGGTATTAAGTCTTGATTAAAATTTAACGAAAGAAAAATCACTCAAAAAATTCTCCATCCAAATACTTCCAATCATTTCCTTCTTGAATAAATCTAGAATGTTCATGATGGATTTGAATGTCTAAAGATGATTTTAAACGATGAGTCGCTTTGAATTGAACACTATTACCTGAAGCTTGAATTATTTCTAATTTTAACCAATCATTTTCAGAAGACCAGCGTTCAATTTCTTTTTTAGAATAATATTTTTGTTCTTTCGTTGCCGTTGTATTGTACAAATAATCAACTTCACAAGTGGCGTAAGCAGAATATCTTGAACGCATTAATTCTTCAGGTGTCGTAGGTTTTTTCAATCCTAAAATAAAAGGTTGGCAACATTCCAAAAAAGATTTGTCTGAACAACAAGGACATTTTTCTTTACTCATCATCTTTGAATTCAAATGGATAATTCCCAAATTTAGGTGCTAAACGTTTTATTTGATAAACACTTCGATTATACACATTTGAAAGTGCGATAATTGTTACGGTATCTGATCTTAAACTTGCATAACAACTTGTATTTCCGTGCCACCAACCTGTATGAAAAAAGTAAGTATCCTTCCCTTCCAATTCTCTCATTCGGATTCCAAATCCATAATTACTCATACCTGGATGCTCGTAGCTATAACCTTTAAACATCAAACGTCTCATAGAGTCACTCAAGAAGTTTTTAGAATACGTTCCCATATCCATTTTTAACAAATCTCGAGCTGTACTGTATAAATTTTTATCACCATAAACACGATCCATATAATCAAATCCTTGATTTACATGACGTGAATTGTAGGACTGAGAAATTTTCGAATTATTCTGTTTGTATTTTAATATAAATGAATTCGTCATTTCTAACGGTTCAAAAACCAACTCTTGCATAGCATCAGGAAATGACTTTTTAGTAACTCTCTCTATAATTAATGCTAACAATGAAAAATTGGTATTGCAATAAGCAAAATGTTTATCCGGAGGAAAATTTAAAGGGAATTTATATTTTGCTAATAATCTCAATACATCTTCATTGTGCAATTCCTTTCCAAGTGGCCAAACTTTAAAGGTATAGTAACCGTAATAAGGAATCCCACTTCGATGCGTTAAAAGCATTTTTATTGAAATACCAGGATACGGGAATTCAGGTAAATAAGTGCGAATGTCTTCATTTAATTCTAACTGTTTATGATCAATCAAACGAAGCGTCGCCAATGATGTAGCAACTTTACTAACTGATGCAACATGTAAAGGCGTTTCTTTTGTAATTGCAATTTCAGCTGGATAATTTGAAAAACCACTATATCTTTCAGTAATGATTTTACCATTTTTAGCAACTAAAAACATTCCACTAAATCGCTCGGGATTCATGAATTCGTAATAAAAATCCAAACTTTCTTTTCGTTTTTCTTTTAAGAATTTCTTAGAAGGTTCTTCGAATTTAGGTAAGTAAGAAATTGGTTCTAAAGTGGTTTCACCTAAATGCTCCGATTTTTTAGTAGTACAACCAATAATTACTAGTAAAAAAATGAAAAGTATATGTAGTTTTTGAAATTGCATCTTGTGTTGCAAATATACATTTTTGGTTGAGTTTTGAACGATTTTTGTAAAATTAATATCCTCCAAACCATCTTCTCAAGAACCATTCAGTTCCGAAAATCAGTACGATTAAAAAGAAAAGCCATTTATAATCAATCAAATCGTTGAATGATGCTTCACTGTAACTCATTTCTGCAATATCCTTTCTTTTTTCGATGTCGTTTAGCAATTGATTGATGTTTTTCAATTCGTAAAATTGACCATTGGATTGTTTCGCAATTTGATTCAATAAATTATGATCAGCTGCGGATTCAATGTTTTCTAATTGAATATTCTCAACTATAAAAACACCTGATTTAGAATAACTTTTACCATTGTATTTGCAACTTGCAATCCATTCGTATTTACCAGGTTTTAATTTCCCTAACGAAAGCTTATAGAAATTGCTTACTGCTCCAAATTGGTATTTATCAGACTTATTTTTTTCGTCTTTTAATTTTAATTCAATGATAGGTTTTGCAATCAACTCCATTGATTCATTGTAAAATTCAGCTTTCACTTCTACTTCTTCATCGATTGTAAATCGCTTAGGAAATGTAACTCTCAAAGCAGAAGTGTTTTGTTTTACAACAAGGTATTGTGAAATTTTCTGAATTAATTCTGTAAAGTTTTTTGATTCACTTGTGCGAATGTATTCATTCATTTTCCACTTCCAAATTCCTTCACCATAGATAACTCCAAATTTTACATTTTGATTTTCACCAAAATAAATCATTGGATCATTTTTTTGAATTGAACCGATTCGCTGAAA
>CANGHX010000308.1 GCA_947453715.1 Flavobacteriales bacterium
AAAAACTTTCAGCAAATTATTCCAGATTTTGTGATTTATGAAACGGATGGTAAATTGGAATTAACCTTAAATGGTCGTAATGCACCAGAATTAAAGGTGAATAAAGATTACGAAATGATGTTGCGAACGTATTCTGAAGGGGCGAAAACGTCTAAGTCAGATAAGGAAGCTGTAATGTTTGTGAAGCAAAAATTAGATGGCGCAAAATGGTTTATCGATGCGATTAAACAACGTCAAAATACATTGCTTTCTACCATGCACACCATCATGATGTATCAATTTGATTACTTTTTGACTGGAGACGAAACTTCTTTAAAACCAATGATTCTAAAAGACATAGCTGAAGTTGTTGGATTAGATATTTCTACGGTTTCACGTGTAGCGAATAGTAAATACGTTCAAACACCACATGGAACATTTGCTTTAAAATATTTCTTTTCAGAATCGTTATCAACAGATTCAGGAGAAGAAGTTTCAACTAGAGAAGTAAAGAAAATATTATCTGAAGCGATTGAGGCAGAGGAAAAACATAAACCGTTAACAGATGAAAAATTAACGGAATTATTAAAAGAAAAAGGCTATAATATTGCAAGGAGAACAGTTGCGAAATATAGAGAACAATTGAATATTCCTGTTGCTAGATTAAGAAAAGAATTATAATGAAATTTTTCTTCACAGCCATCACTTGGGTTTTCATGCCATTATTGATGCCTATTTATGCATTGTTGCTCATTTTGTTTGTTCCTGCCTTTCAATTTGATTCTAACCCAAATTCATTGCAGTTATTCATGTATCCTATTCAATTGAAATGGGCAATATTAATTGCATTTTTCATTTTTGGGGTTGCTGCTCCTGGATTTTCGTTCATGATTTTACATAAAAAAAACATGATTTCTACGTTAGAAATGGATGGTAAAAAAGAGCGAAATCTACCTTTAATTATTACACTGATATATGGAATTTTACTTTATTTAATATTGATGTTTAAAGTTGGAAGTGGAATTTTACCTAAGTATTTTTTTGCTTTACCATTGAGTGGTTCAGTCGTTTTAGGAATAATGGTGTATGTAAATCAATTTCGTAAAATCAGTTTACATGCAGCTGGAGTTGGTATATTAACTGGCTTCATTTTTGCTTTCTGTTTAGGACAAGTTGCATATGAGTTTTGGATTATTATTGTTTCTGTTTTAGTTTCTGGATTAGTTATTTCCTCTAGAATTTATTTACAAAAACATCAACCCATAGAAGTAGTTTTAGGTTATTCAATAAGTACACTTGTTACATTTTTAGTTACATTTTTTTATCCCAATTAAATTTATGAATTCAATTAAGTATTTTTTTGGCATTAGTGCAATTTTCTTTTTTGTATTTGCATGTGGATCATCTAGTAAAAAGACAAAAAGAGGTTTAAATCTTTTCACAATTCAACAAGATAGAGATTTAGGTGCTAAAGTTGCAGCCGAAATCGATGGCGATCCAGCGAAATATCCATTATTAGATTCAGTTAAATACAAAGAAGTTTACAAGTATTTGTATAGTGTAAGAGACAATATTTTAAACTCAGGTAAAGTTGATTTAAAAGATAAATTCCAATGGAGATTGAGAATCATTCATGATGATAAAACATTGAATGCATTTTGTACACCAGGAGGTTACATTTATGTTTACACAGGAATCATGAAATTTTTAGATTCTGAAGATCAATTGGCAGGAGTTTTGGGGCATGAAATCGGTCATGCGGATATGCGTCATTCTACTAGACAGATGACAACAATGTTTGGTATTCAAGTTTTAGAACAAGTATTATTAGGAAATAGAGCAGCTATTCAACAAATAACAACTGCATTAATTGGATTAAAATTCTCAAGAGCGCACGAAACAGAAGCCGATGAACGATCAGTTTTATACTTGTGTCCAACAAAATACAAAGCTGATGGTGCTGCAGGTTTTTTCCAAAAAATTGAACAATTGGGAGCTGGAGCGAAACAACCTGAGTTTTTAAGTACTCATCCAAATCCAGAAAATAGAATTGAGCATTTTCAAAATTCGAAATTAGTAATGGGATGTACTGGAACTGCTGAAAATAAGGAAGAATATAAGCGTATTGTATCTTTATTACCGAAGTAATTTTATATTTGCTAAAATAAATCTACTACTATGAGAGAGAAAAAGACTTCTTTGGCTGACTTGGCAACAAGTTTAGGTGTATCAAAAGCGACTGTATCATTTGTGTTAAATGGTAAAGGAGATGAATACCATATTAGTAAAGGAATGCAAGAAAAAATTCACAAAAAGGCAAAAGAAATGTCTTATGTTCCGAATTTTTTCGCCAAAAGTTTACGCCAAGGTAAAACGAAAACAATCGGACTAGTTGTTGCGGATATCTCAAATGCTTTCTATGCTGAATTATGTAAGTCTATTCAGGAAAAATTATACGAAAATGGTTACAATGTATTGATTGTTAGCTCTAATGATAATATTGAAGTTGAACAATCATTGATGAACGAATTGATTCAACGTTCAATTGATGGTATGATTGTTTCTCCTTGTAACTCAATTGAAAATTTAATTCCTATTTTAAGAAGTACGCACATTCCTGTTGTTTTTACGGATAGACCTGGAGATGGAGAAGCAGATTTTGTTGGGATTAATAATTTCAAAGAAGCTGAGAAATTAGTGAATTTGTTTTCTAAGAAACCTAAGAAATTAGCAATTTTGACGCAGCATTCAACTTCAATTGTTACTATTCAGCAACGAATTGAAGGAATTGTAAAAGCATGTGATGACAATAAAATTGAATATTTCATAAAAAATTTATCAACGGATGAAATTGAAATCAACTCTACTATTAACGATTTACTTAAGAAAGGTGTTGATTCATTTATTCCATTGAACAATAAAGTTGCTTTAAGAACATTAATGTCATTGAAACAATTAGATATTTCAATACCAAAACAAGCTCGTATTATCTCATTTGATGACAGTGAAGTTTTTTCTTATTTGACACCTCCAATTTCTGCATTACATCAACCAAT
>CANGHX010000309.1 GCA_947453715.1 Flavobacteriales bacterium
TGACTTACTTGCTACAGGCGGATCCGCATCTGCTGCTGCTGAATTAATTCAACAATGTGGAGGCTTCATCTATTCCTTTCTTGGAACATGATGATGCTTTTAAAGGATAAAAATGATAATATATGTTATTCAATTCTTTTGAGTTTGTATTATTTTTCCCAATAGTAACGCTGCTATTTTATCTTTTTCCTCACAAATTTAGATGGACACTTTTACTGGCTGCGAGTTGTTTTTTTTACATGTATTTTATTCCACAATACATTTTAATCTTATTGGCAACCATAGTAATCGATTATTTTGCGGGTATTTGGATTGAAAAAACAGAAAGTCAAACAAAAAAGAAAAGATACCTTGTTGCAAGTATTATCAGCACATGTTTAGTTCTTATCATTTTTAAGTATGTGAATTTCTTTCAAGAGAATATGATTTGGTTGAGTGAACATTTCCATTTCAACTATCCTAAACGTATGATTGAAATCATTTTACCAATAGGCCTCTCTTTTCATACGTTTCAAAGTTTGAGTTATGTAATCGAAGTTTATCGAGGAAACCAAAAAGCAGAAAAACATTTTGGAATATACTCTTTGTACGTGTTATTTTACCCACAACTGGTAACTGGTCCAATCGAACGCCCACAAAATCTCTTAGTTCAATTAAGAGAAAAAAAGAGCTTAAAATATGCAAATGTCATCCAAGGTTTAAGACTAATTTTGTTTGGATTATTTATCAAAATGGTACTTGCAGATAATATAGCCGTCTATGTAGACGAAATATTTAAAAACTCATTTTCACATAATTCCATCGAAATTATCACAGGATTAATCCTATATTCCTTACAAATCTATTGTGATTTTTATGGATACTCTTTAATTGCAATTGGATCTGCAAAATCAATGGGGTACAATCTAATGGATAATTTTAAGGCACCCTATTTTTCAAAATCGATCAATGAATTTTGGCAACGTTGGCATATTTCACTTTCCACTTGGTTTAGGGATTATGTGTATATATCCTTGGGAGGTAATCGTGTAAATGTTAAAAAATGGGTAATTAATATTCTGATTGTATTCGCTTTAAGTGGGTTTTGGCATGGTGCAAAATGGACCTTTATTCTATGGGGAATATTACATGGTTTTACGTTTATCTTAGAAAACTTAATTTCTAAACGCATAACGTTAAATCCATCCTCGTTACTCTCCAAGGTATATCAACCCATAAAAATCATCCGAACTTTTATTATCGTTACACTACTTTGGGTGTTATTTAGAGCAGTCGACCTAAAACAAGTGTATGCTATCTTTTGGGCTATTAAACATAATTGGAGCGTTGCATTTAGTATGCAATTAGAAAACTGGATTGTTATTTTGATTGGTTTCTTCTTCGCTATTGATTTTAGCACACGTAACACACGATTTGATCTTTGGTTACAAACAAAGAAAAGTTGGTTTCGTTGGTTCATCTATTTTGTCTTAGTCTTTGCTGTAATCGGACTTTCCAGTGTAAATAATTATCCATTTATTTATTTCCAATTTTAAGAAAATGAAACAAAAAACGAAAATTGGATTAAAAATTATAAGGATTATTATACTCTTGATTTTATGTAATTATGTTTATAAGATTACTTTTTGGGAAGAAGATTTACAAACACATTCTGAAATAATTAATGACATCCGAAAAGTAAGTAAAAATCATTCCGAAGTTGTGTATTTAGGTGAATCATCTAACCATACGTTGGGTAGAAAGGATACAGATAAACGTAAAATCAGTGAAATGATTGCGGCTTATTACCCAACCGTAAAATTTGGGGAAATTTGTCAAAATGCTTCTCATGCAAATATGTATTATCATTTCTTGAATTCCATTTCGGAAGAATCGAATGTAAAAACAGTGATTGTCACTATGAATCTGCGCTCTTTTGATGCTAATTGGATTTATTCTGTTCTAGAAACACCATTGATAAAAGGAATTGTGATGTTGAAAGATTACCCTCCACTGGTAAATCGTTTATTATTATCTTTTCGAGGATATGAAATCAAAACAGATCGAGAACGGGAACAGCAATTTTTAGAGGAATGGAAAAGAGTCAAATTGCGTTTTCCATTTCCATTTCGTTATGAAACTGTAAGAGAATGGGACGATTCATTGGCCCAAAAAGGAATAGTGAATAAAGATGGATCAAGAAATCAATTTCTGACTGAACTAGCCTGTAATTATGTCAAAATCTACGCTTTTCAAATTGATACAAAAACAAATCCAAGAATTAAGGATTTTGATGCAATTGTTTCTCTTTCCAAAAAACGAAATTGGAATCTAGTTTTTAATCTTTTAGGAGAAAATATGGAAACAGCGGATAGTTTAGTCGGTAAAGAATTGGTGTGGTTAATTAAACAAAACCGCGATTTATTGGTCAAACGTTACCGTAAAAATGGAGTTCTAGTCGTTGATAATTTAGAAGAAGTTCCAGCAACAGAATTTGTGGACACCAATTGGACAACGGAACACTATGCTCAAAGAGGAAGGAGAATTATTGCAAAAAATGTAGCGTTTGCTTTAAAGAAATATTATGGGAAGGAATATTTGAAAAAATAGAATGAATTCTTTCAAATACCTTTTTTCTGAAAACAATCTTTTTCCCAATTTAATGGATTATTTCGTATATAATTAGAAATATTCAAATAGGCCTTTTCATCACGGATAATATGATCATGAAATAATGGATGCCAACCAAAATTGGGGTAATCATTCTTTTTACACCAACACGTGACTGCTGAATTGAAACCACGGATAATCGATGCGATATTATTGGATTGCGCACCGAATTGATTTTTTTTGGCGGATGCATCCGTACGGCCGTGACGCATCTCGGCCAAATTTTCGGATACTGAATTTTCGATGCTCGAAAATTCTGCGGATGATGGGGCGCGATGCGCCCCACCATCCGCATTTGGCACACATTCAGGGCCGCGATGCGTCGCGGCCCTACGGACAATATTGATGATGGCATGGAAA
>CANGHX010000310.1 GCA_947453715.1 Flavobacteriales bacterium
ATTTGATTCCTTAATCCACTTGATTGAAAATCAGATATTAAAAGGAACGCTCATTATTATAGCAACACCTCAGCGTATCATGGGCACTTCATTTATAAATGCAATCGGGCCTTATATCAAAGAATCCAATGTTATAACAATAAATGAGGAAAGTACTCAAACCGACATAAAGCTTATCGTATTGAGCAAAAAAGTTTAAATTTAGGTAGGCGTTTATTCAAATTAAAAACATAAATATGAAAAACGAAATACTTAAAAATATAGACAATCCTAAAGAACTAGAAAAATTATACCGATCAGATAAATTGGCATTCAAAAAGGCGTTTAATTTGGCATATACCGATCATACTTCTCACCCCAATTTTCAGTTTTGGGATTTGCGATTAAATTTTAGTGAAGACGGATTAAGTTTTGGAAATCGTAAAGAGTTATGGCTCGTGTTGATCTTAACTATTATCGCTGGGTTGATTGCCAATATTTCCAATATACCAGGTATCCGAGCGGAACTATTTTTTACGCGCAATACTGCATTTATTATCATTCCATTTTTAAGTGCCTACTTTTTAAAAAAACAAGCCCTTACACTGAATCAAATCGTTTTTGTTGCGATTGTATTTTTAGTGTCTGCAGCATATATCAATCTAATTCCAGATCTTCCTCTAAGTAGTTCTATAAAACTTGCGTATATCCATTTGCCCATATTTTTATGGACTGTACTAGGTTACAGTTACTTAGGGAATAGTCATTTGGATAATGATAAGAGAATTAATTTTTTAAAATACAATGGCGACCTAATAATAATGGTAGCCATCATTGTGCTCTCATGCTTTTTATTTACTGCAATAACCTTTGGACTGTTTCAACTAATTGGATATAAAATAGAAGAATTTTATATGAAGCATATTGCCATTTGGGCTATTGCAGGTATTCCTATTTTTGCAACTTACTTAATTGACAACAATCCTAATATCATAAATAAAGTGTCTCCTATTATTGCGAAAATTTTTACGCCTTTGGTATTTATTAACTTAGCCGTTTATTTAATTACGTTAATCTATGCAGGGAAATACCCGTATAATGACAGGACACTTTTATTAATCTACAATGCATTACTGGTTGGCGTATTGGCATTGATATTCTTTTCAGTAGCTGAGTCCGAAACGAGCACTAAGAACAATTATAAAACGATTTTGCTGCTTGGATTGTCTGTATTAACGATTATTGTAAATGTAATTGCACTGTCTGCAATTTGTTTTCGTATTATGGAATTAGGAATAACACCCAATAGAATTGCAGTGTTAGGGGGCAATGTATTCATATTTATACACTTGATTTTCGTATCCTACTCCCTATTAAATGTATTAAGAAACAAAGCGGAAGCGATTGCCATAGAAAATAGCATTGCTAAATATTTGCCAGCGTATGCTATTTGGACTGGAATAGTAGCGTTTATATTCCCTTTGTTATTTGGCTTTAAATAAGCGACTCAAAATTTATTTTTTGGCAAATTTGTGGGAACCATCACAATTAGGCATTCTTTTGGATAAGCCACAGGTGCAGTCATTTAAACCTTTTCCACACAAAATTTTAGTTATTGATTTTTCGATTCTAGCATTACGCGTAGTCGATTGTTTAGCTCCATCAAAAAATAATATATACGCTCTTTGGCGACCAGGAGTAAGTGCAAAAAAAGCTTTTTTCAATAGTACATTCTTTTTAAAAATAGCAGTAAGCTCTTCTGGCAATGGATACACTTCTGTTTTTTTAGTTTCTACTTTAGCACCTGACTTTTCAATATCAATGGCCTGTTTGATATAGGATTTTATAACTGCTTTTTGTTTTACGATCTCTTGTAATTTAGTGAATCGTATTTGTCTAGCGGATTGTACTTGTACAGTTTGCTGAACCAATATACCCTTAGTATCCTTGATTAAGGCTCCTTTAAAAAACAAAAGAGCGCAATATGCTTTGAATCCATGAATCAAAACAATATTTGCGCCCTCCAATGTATAGCAAGGATGTTTCCATTTAATAGATTCTTCCAATTTACACTCCAGCACAATATTTCTGAGCGCATCAAATTCCTTTTGCCAGTTTTTTGCCTTGATAATAAATTGGTCAACCTGTGGATTCATCAGTTCAGTTTAATCAAAAAAAGCTATTTCAATTTCATATTAATTGGATCCCATTGTATGATTTTTTTGTTGAAATAACTTTCATTACAAGCCAATGCAGGAGCTGCTGCTCTAAATCCAAATGCTGCGTCTTCTACAACAGGCTTCCCTGTTCTGATCGAATCAAAGAAATTTGTAAAATGATCTAAATGGTCATCATAACCAACTGGTGCTTTATATACCACATCTTCTTTTGTTTTTCTTTTCTTTTGTTCGGCAGTCCATTTAGCGTTGTAATCTTTAGTCATTTCGTCCTGCATAGTTTTAGAGAAGGTAAATACAGAATCATACCCTCCAAAACCAGGCGCTTCCGGCATATAGCTATGTTTCACTATAATGTCATTTCCTTTTACATCCATAACCCCTTCTGACCCTATTAGTCGAATCACTTCTTGTCCACCAGTACCACTCACAAAATTTACTTGCAAGGTCATTTGGAAAGCAGGATGATCGGCATTTTTTCCATATTGCATTACACCCGACATTACATCCGGCATGTTTCTGCCATCATTCCAATGACTAAATTGACCAGTACTATAAATAGTTTCAGGCCCTTTTGAATTGGTAATAAAGTGCGTGCCACTTAATAAATGAATAAATAAATCGCCTGCTACACCCGTACCTACTTCTTTAAAAGCGCGCCACCAGAAAAATTTCTTAGCATCAAATTCCATCTTGCCCGTCACTTCAATAAACTTACTCCAGTCAGTTGTTTCAGGGCTTGCATCTTTAGGAATGGTATATTCCCAAGCGCCAATGGAACTTTGGCGATCGTAAACTGCATTCACCATATTCAATTTTCCAATCTCACCAGCAGCTAATAATTCTTTTG